>JAQEDJ010000019.1 GCA_027669525.1 Coriobacteriaceae bacterium AM48-5
GGTTGGGCGGTAATCGAGGTGTTCAGTCGGTGCCCGCCGCGCGGTAATCGAGGTGTTCAGTCGGTGCCCGCCGCGCACAACACGCAGCCTCGGCAACTCGCGAGCATCGACGACGCCCCTCACCTCACCCCGCGCTATACTCGTCCGCATGGATATCAACGCATGCAACATAGCAACACCCGCCGTGGCCATGTCGACGGCGCCCAACAGCAAGCTCGCCCCGCCCTCGCGCCGGTCGTGGGCCGCTTTGCCCCGTCGCCCTCGGGCCGCATGCACCTGGGCAACGTGTTCAGCTGCCTGTGCGCGTGGCTTTCGGCCCGCAGCCAGGGCGGCAGCATCGTGTTGCGCATCGAGGACCTGGACGATCGCTGCAAGCGCCCGGAACTTGCCGCCCAATTGATTGACGACCTAGCCTGGCTGGGGCTTGAGTGGGACGAAGGCCCCTACTACCAGCACGATCGCCTGGACTTGTACGAGGACGCCCTGCACCAGCTGCAAGACGCCGGCCTCACCTATCCCTGCTTTTGCACGCGCGCCGAGCTCCACACCGCAAGCGCGCCGCACGCGAGCGACGGCACGCCCATCTACCGCGGCGCCTGCCGAGGCCTTTCTGCCGAGGAGGTTGCCCGCCGCAGCATCCTGCGCGCTCCGGCCACGCGTCTGCGTGTGCCCGACGTCGACGACCTCGCCGGCGACGTGATCGATTCGTGGACCGCACGTACGGAGCCCAATGCGAGGCACTCGCCACCGAGTGCGGCGACTTTTTGGTGCGCCGCAGCGACGGCGTGTTTGCCTATCAGCTGGCCGTGGTGGTCGACGACGCTGCCATGGGCGTCACCGAGATCGTACGCGGATGCGACCTGCTTGGTTCCACGACGCGCCAGATCTATCTGCAACATCTGCTGGGACTGCCCACACCGCGCTACGCGCACATTCCGCTGCTCATGTCGCCGGACGGCCGCCGCCTTTCCAAGCGCGATTGCGATCTGGACCTGGGCGAGCTCCGCACCCGCTTTGGCACACCCGAGGCACTGTTGGGATGGCTCGCCGGGCAAACAGGCATCGCGCCGGACACCACGCCGCGTACCGCCGAGCAGCTGGTCGAGCACTTTAGCTGGGACGTCATCCGCGCGCATCGGGAGAACATCACTGTAACGGTCGAGTAGCCAGCCACCCCGCCTCTACGCAACATCCCAGGACTGGAGTTCGTCGCCCAAGCGAACGATGCAGTCGTAGAGCACGGCGTGGCGCTCGGCCGGGTTGGCATCCCGATGAAAATGCCCGTAGTACCAGCGCTTGTAGTCCAAGCGATCTTCCAGCTCGTCGAAAAATGCCGTAAGCCGATCGACAGCTGGATAATTCCAGCCAGGTGCCGGATAGAGCGTGGGCGAGAGCATGCGCGTGGAGCAGGTATGGGTGATCACGTAGTCGACCTTCCAGCCCACGCTATCGAGCTTTGCCCGCGCCTCCTCAAAGTTGCGCTCGCCCGGCAGCTCCTGCGGCCACCAGCTGGAATACGGGATGCGGTATTCCTTGTCCACACTCGTGGCGCCGCCCATGGTAAAGATCGTTGACCCACCGAGCTCAAAAACCTCGCCGCCTGTCAGGCGCCGTATAGGCGAGGTGTCCGACAGGCGTTGCGTCAGTCCACCGTGCCACAACTCCAGGGGGCGCTCCGCCCAGTGGTCGAAACGTTCGTGGTTGCCGTCGACGAACAGCACGGTATAGGGACGCGATTCCAGCCAGGCGATGTCGGCGCATTCCTCGGCAGAGAAATCCCACGGAAAGCCAAAGTCGCCCGCGACAATCAGATAGTCGTCGCTCGTCAGGCTATCCCCAAGATCCCAGTCGCGCAGCTTTTGCATGTCGAGACCACCGTGGACATCACCCGTCACATAGACCGTCATCGGATCATCACTTCCCTCTTATAGGCTTCGAGATCGCGCTCGACCTGCTCGTCGCCCGTGGCGTTGACCCACCACGGCCATTTAACGCAACACGTCGGCTCGTCGACCTGCGCAAACCACGTCTTGAGCTCCCCCAGGCTCACCGGGGCGTAGCCGTTGGCGTCGACACCCACGTCATAGCGCAGCAGTCCCTGCCTGCAGTTGAAATTGTTGTACGCGCCGCCGCAACTGTGGATATGCCCGTGCAAATGCCAGCTGCCGTGCGACATGCCCTGCCAGTCAGCCATGGGATAGTGGCTCAGCACGATTTTTTGGCGGTCGATCTTGAGCACGCAAATGGACGGCTCGACGATAAAGGCATCCGCCACCGCAGGCTGCGTCCAGTCTTTGTCGTGGTTGCCGGGCAGCAGGTGGACGCGCTTGCATACGATGCTTTTGCGCAGTTCGTAGGCCTCTTTGACCGTCATCTTAAAGCTAAAGTCACCCAAAATGTAGAGCTCGTCGTCCACAGCAACCTTGCTGTTAATGTTGGCGACCATGGCGTCGTTCATCTGCGCAACAGTCGACCAAGGCCTATCGCTAAGCCGTAGCATGTTCTCGTGTCCAAAGTGAGTATCGCTGGTAAACCAGATCACGGGGACCTCCTAACGCTCTTGCTCGGAATAGTTGCTCGTCGTCTCGCCGAATCCGTCGGCACATCGCGCTTCGATCGGCACGATATCTTGGTAGATAAGGCGATGCTTGTCATCACGCCATTCATCGTCATGGTAATGGCCAAAAAACCAGGTGCGGTAGTCGAGCCGCCCGTCGAGCTCGCCCAAAAAGGCCTGCAGCGAATCGTCGTAGAACTCGCGATTGCACTCCATGCACAGCTCGTCCGCCAGATTGACCGGCGCCTCGTGAGTCAACACGTAGTCGACCTTCCAGCCCACGCGATCGAGCGAGGCACGGCAATGGTTCATCTCGCTCTCACTCGGCATTTCCTCGGGCCACCAAGTCTTTCCCTCCTGACGCCACTGCTTGTCATGGCTCGCGGCGCCACCCATGGCGAGCACCGTGTTCCCCGCGATGTCGAACACCTCGCCGCGCATCAGGTGCAGCACGTGCGGGCGAGCCTCGTGAACGAGGCCCCCATTCCACTCTCGCTTCGGCAGCCCCGCCAGCAGATGATGGTTCTCGTGATTGCCGTCGACAAAGCACGTGGTCCAGGGCTTGGACTCAAGCCAATCTAGCCAGTATTTGTCGGTGTTCGAGCCGCTCCATATAAAACCAAAGTCGCCGGCAACGATCACCACGTCATCGCGCGTTAGCGTTCGACCCAGTGGCCAAGCGCGCGACGAGAAGCGGCTCGCCCCGTACTCGGCAACACCGTGAACGTCTCCGGTAACGAAAATGGACATCAAACAACACCTCCGCGCTGTGCGGCTCTGGACAAATCGATGGCAGAAATTGCAGGCAGGCCCTGGCATCTGCACCCCTTAGGGCTTACCCTTCGTTCTTCCATCCAAACGGGTCAAATACCCAAAAAACTAGATCGAGCACGCCACCGGTCATCATGGCGCCGGCAAGGGCCATGCAAACGTGCAGAGAGCCGGCGCTTCGAAGCGCGTCGAACGGCCCCAGGACAGCCAGCAGCGCGACCGCTGCGCCGGCCACGCACAGCGCAAGACACGGCCCCGCGTCCTTAACGCATTTCTTTGCGAGATGTTTGGTGTTGTCACTCATCGATATCGAGCTCCTTAGAGAATCGTTGTTCGGACTCTTGCCGCTGCGACAGGGCGGACGGCAGGTTAAGTTTCACATGCCGTACGGACACCACTGAGCTATCCAAAAAAAGAGAAAGCAAGGGTCCGTGCGTTCGCTGAAACCTATGGCGTTGCGGAGCGCATCCTAGGAATCGCCTAAACCGCCGGTGGGCAACATGTTGGGCAGGGTGTCTTGCCTCGTTTGAGCGCGGTCGCCAATGGCACGCTTGTTTTAATAGCGTTTTGCGGAAGGTTTTTGCATCCCGCAGAACGATGATAAACCTTGCCGTTCTTGGTGACGATTACCTTGATTTTTGAGAAATCCACACTAAGGGGCTCGATGGGCGCGGCCACCTCTCGACGAGCCGGTGCCGCTTTCCAAGGCTTGCCTCTCGAAAAATCAGAATCGCGGAATCGATTGATATAGCTGTCGAAACACCCATCGAACAGCAATCCCGTTGCCAGGCCCGCCATGAAGCCGCAGGCAATCGCGGCCTCTCCTCTAATTTGCATATGTCCCTCCTTAATCGCTCTTGAAGAAAAAGGCGGCGTGCACCGCGAGGGACCTTCTCGCCCTTGCGGTGCACGCCAAAAATGGTCCGCTTTCCTTCTGTCCCTAACGGGTCAGCTGGCGGCGCTTATCGGACAGGAAGACACCGGCGGCTACCAGGACCGTGCCACCGATAACGAAGGTCTCTCCCAGCAGGTCGGACGCATCGCCCGTAGCAGGCATCGCCGTCTGCAGAGTCGCGGCCTCGGTCTTTGCCACCGCATGTTTGGCCTGGTACGTCACTTGTGTGGCGGGCTGGGCCTGCTCGCCATTCCCGCGTTCGGCGGCCTCTTGGCGAGCAATCTCGGCGTTGAGCTCGACAATAGCCTGGTCGAGCTCGGCCTTGGCGGCAGTGTAGTTTGCAAGCGCCTCCAAGTATGCCGGCGCCACAGCATCCGCCGCAGCCACGGCGACATCGAGCTCGGCCTTGGCGGCTGCGACGTGCTCGGCGGCATCGTGAGCCGCAGCGATTTTGGCATTGGGCGCCTCGTCCGCATCGTCAGCGCTGCCATTGACGATGGCTTCGGCAAGATTGATCCCGCGCAGGCGGGCAACCGCGGCGGCAGAGGCATCGCGGGCGGCAGTTGCATTCGCCACGGCATCGTCAGCCTCCACCACGTCGTACTCGGCATCGCTCACGGCTACCTCCGCAGCATCGAGCGCGGCATCGGCAGCTGCTTTGTCCCCAGCGGCCTTAGCAAGTGCTGCAGCGGCATTCTTAAGCTGAGAGGCACGGGCGGCAGCCGCGTCAGACTTTGCCCGAGCCGTTGCCACGGCGGCGTCGGCATCGCTCGCAGTCTGCTGGGCCATATCGAGCTCCGCCTGAGCGGCAGCGGCATCGATGTCTGCCTGATCGGCATCGCCTTGGGCGGCAGCAAGCTCCGCCTCCGCCCCGCGCTGAGCGGCACGAGCGTCTTCGAGTGCAGACGATGCCACATTAAACGCACGCTGAGCAGCGGCGATATCGGCCGAATACGCCGCCAGCTCATCCTGGGCCGCGGCAAATGCGTCCTTCTTTTCGCCAACACCGGTTCGAGCGGTGTCCAGCGCGCACTTGGCAGCAGCCGCCTTGCCCTTGGCAATGTCGAGCTCGCCAGACTTGGCAGCCACGGCATCCTGCGCCGCCGCAACAGCGGCGTTAGCAGCGCCCAAATCGGCGCAGGCATCGCTCACGGCACGCACGGCGGCATCAGCTGCAGCCTGCTTTTGCTCCACAGCAGCCTGGGCCTCCGAGACCTTAGCAACCGCGGCATCGACGTCAGCGGCAGCGCGCTCAGCCTGGGCCTGCTTTGCTGCAACGGCCCGCGATGCTGCGTTCACCTTGTTACCGGCATCGTTGGCAACGCCCTGCGCTGCAGTAAGCTCCTTGCGAGCCGCATCCACGCCCTGCTCAGGATTTGCCAGCGAGTCGCACCACGCATTGAGCGCAGCCTCGTACTCGGCAACCGTCATCGGATTGGCGGCATTCGCGTACCATCCTCCAGACATAGAGAACGTCTGCGCCTGCGTAAGCAAACGATTCATCGTCCCGCGCGTGCAAACCCCCATGCCCGTCACGGTGTAATCGGGATCGATCACATTCATGTAGTGACCGACTGTATGCACGTTCCCGCCATGCGCGGCAACGTAGCGGTCCACTTCATCACCATGCTGACGATAAAAATCGAAAGCAGCCTTTCCCGTAAGGCCCGTCGCCCCCAGCGTAGCCGCAGCGCGATCAAAGACAGCCTTTTCCTGATCGACCCACTGGATGAACGGGTCGCTCCCAAAGTTCCATGCCACGTTTTCGCCCACGTTGAACTGCTGGGCGTGCGCGACCTTTGTATCCGAAAAGTTAGCATCGGCGATGGCGGTCGCCATCATGGCATACGTCACCTTAAGCTCGCCCAGACCAACGCTTGCGCGATACTCGTTGCACGCCTTGAGCCACACGACCGCCTGCTTCATATTGGTCAGGCTCGTCGCGTCGACTTCCTCGCCCACCTTGTTGTAGCTTGCAAGTTTGCAGTTGAGGATAATATTCGCCGCATCGTCGGCGCCCACGCTCTTAAAGAACGCGATGGCGCCCTGGCGGTAGTTCTCCGCCGACGCATTCGCCGTTGCCTGAGCGGCATCGAGCTTGGCCTGGGCCTGAGCCACGGCCTGATCGGCCTGCTGCTTTTGAGCCTTCGCCTGATCGAGTGCCTTGTCTGCAGCGTCTTTCTCGTCCTTGGCTGCCGAGAGCTTGACCTGGGCGTCGGCCAATTCCGTAAGCGCGGAGGCATGATCGGCCTTGGCCTGGTCAAGGGCGGCATCGGCTGCCGTCTTGGCGGCAACAGCGGCATCCAGCTTGGACTGGGCAGTGGTAGCAGCCTGTTGCTGATCGGCAACCGTCTGCTGGGCAGCCTGCACCTCGCCCTCGACGGCAGCCACCTCTTGCTCGGCGGCGCCAAGCTCATCCTCGCGCTGCGACCTGCGTGGCCTTGGCAGCCGTCAGCGCCTCGGACGCGGCAGTCACCTTTGCCTTGGCAGCCTCGTACTCCGGGCCCGCAGCGCCCTGCTCGGCACGGTCCAGATCGGCCTTGGCCGCGTCATAGCTCGCCTGCGCGGTATCCACGTCCGCATCTGCCGCGGCTTTTGCCTGTTGAGCTGCCGAAAGCTTGCCCTGTGCGTCCTGCTGTTTGGCAGCAGCGGCATCGGCTGCGGTCTGAGCATCCGAAAGCTTGGTCTGCGCATCAGCTGTCTGCTGCTTTGCCTGCTCCAAATCACTCGCGGCCCGCTCTGCGGCAGCCTGAGCGGCGGCTACGGCCTCGGGCGTGGCGTCGGATGCAGCAGCCTGTGCGGCTTCGAGCGCAGACTGGGCATCGGCGGCTGACTTCTGGGCGGCAACCAGGGCTTCGTCCTTGTCCGTCAGGTTCTTCTTGGCGGCATCAAGCGCAGCCTGAGCGTCCCCAAGCGCCTTGACGTCCAAATCGGCCTTGTCCTGTGTGGCACGCATCTGCTTTTCCAGCTCGGCCGAGGCAGCAGAGGCCGCACTATCGCTCGCACCGCGGGCCGCGTCATAGGCGCCCTGCGCCTGCTGCTGGTTGACGGCTGCGGCATCGTAGGGAGCAGCAGCCGCTTCCAGATCGGCCTTGGCGGTAGCAGCCTTGGCGCGCGCCGCATCAACTGCAGCCTGCAGGTCGGCGACCTTCTGAGCCGCAGATACAGCACCCGCGCCAGCACCGGCGGCAGCAGCACTCGTCAGCGGCGACATCACCGCAGCCGTTGCACCCGCAGCGCCAATGCCGTTCGCCCCCTGCGCCACCGCGGCCAGAGGCGACAGCAGCGAGCCGCCCGTCATGGCAATCGTCGCCGCAGCAACCGTCGCCACGCGTCCAGCCGCCTTGGCCTTACCCAAAGCCTTGCCGTTCATGTTGTTGTTCATGTTCTCACTCATTGCCGATTCCTTCCCACGGTGAGCCGTTGTTTGACACAGATAGTCGATCTAACTTGCCCCATTAAAAAGAGGTGATAACGGGGTAATTAAATTGAGTGAATTGAATCGTGATGACACTGATATCCGCAAAAGCCAAACTCATAGTCCCGCTCGCGCTCAATCTCATCCAAATACTCGAGCTCTTCGTCACTTGGCTTCTCTTCATCTAGAAATACAGGGCCGTTCTCTGTGCGAGAACCGTCAGTACGGCCAAAAATGATCTCGAGATTAATGAAATCGCTATTGCTGTTGTAAGAGGAGAAACTGCTGGTGCTCATGCTCAAGTCCCGTCTACATAAACTCAAATTGCTGTGCTTGGCCTCTTTTAGAGACCCCATCTCATACGCTATGACTGCAGTATAAGCGCTCCGCTTATATGAAGCAAGAACATTTTTATTTTTCTAGCGCTTATAACGAATCTGTCTCTTCACGAACAAATACCAGACTCCCCCGCCGCGCCCTCACGCGCGGCATATTCGTTGAGGTACTTCACCGGAATCGGCCACCTGGAGGGAGCCCCATGGCGCGAAAGCCCCACGTTGACGAGCTTGACCAGCAACTCGGACAGATCGTCGCCTTCGAGCACCTCAATCGAGCGCACATGAATCGCCGTCGCCAGGTCCTCCTTGGTGCCGTTGTTGACGCCCACAAAGTAGCAGGTCATCCCTGCACGTTCGAACGTTCCAATGCCGTAATAGGGCGAGTTGTAGCTTTCGAAAAACTCCTTCTTGCGACCTGCCTTACCCGCAAGCTGGTAATCGCGCACCAGGGTCGTAAAGCTGTTAGAGAAGGTCGTCAAGCCCGTATCGCGCACGCGTGCGAGCATGGACCGTCCACACGCCTGCACGTCATAGATATAGGCGTCTTTGTCGAGCTTGCCGTCGGCCGTCAACAACTCAAGCTCCATCTCGTCCACGGGACCGTCCTCGATGGGATGCGAGGTGTAGCCCATGGCTCCGTCAGCACCTATCGTTAGCGTTGCAAGGCGCGCATCCAGCTCAATCTTGTCCTCCTCCTTACGCGGGACATTGACCACGCCGCAGACCGTCACCGACTCAATGCCAAAAGAACCAAGGTCAAACGCCCTTACCTGGCCATCGGCAACATCCTGCTTTACCAGCAGCTCTTTGAGCATGGCTCCCAGGACCCCCTCCTGGCGCCCCGCACCTTTGCATTCGATGTCGCTTTAACCAGCGGCTCGCACACATCCGGCGTCACATGCTGTTCCACCACGCCGGCGTGCAAGGCGTAGCCATCGTCCTCGGCGACCTCGTTGGGCACCATGACGATATTCCATGCCAGCGGATCAGCAGCCCTGCCGCCATACGATGCGCACACACCCCACGAGGAATCGTTGAGCCGATCGACCAACTGGCGTGCTACCCTATCAACCCCGTCGCTCGCAAACGACACCACAACCCGCTGCCCCACCGAACGCGCCGCAACCACGCGGGCATATCGGTCGCTTTTTAGAACCTCGTAGAAGCTCTTGCGCGGATACTCCCTGAGCGATACCTGGGCAAAATCACTGTACCGGCGCTCAAGAATCTGCAGCTCTCGGTACAGGATGCCCTTCTTGGTATAGGCGACTTTTCCCGCCTGGGCAGAAAACGTAAGGTCGCGACGTTTGGACGGCTTATCGCCCTTGGCGCGGCGCAGGATGTACTCGTCACTTTGTCCGTGAGCCAGCACCACCGTAGCCACAGGTGACAGCCTGTAACCAACCTGGCTGTTGATCTTTTTGAGCTCCAACTCATCGCCTGCCGCACGACCGATAAGCACCCGGCGCTTGGTAAACGTTCGAATCTTAAGTTCAAGGTGCAATCTTCGTTGATAACGGTCTCGACCGTCTCAATCTTGGCAGGGCCCGTTCCAGCTTCCTCAATGGCGTCGCGGCGAGCACCCTTGGCGCTTACAACATACAAGTGCCCCGTATCATTGGGAATCTCGTCCTCGATCCCCTCAAATTGCGAGCACGAGTTGAACAGCAGACGCAATGCGATGTAATCATCCAGCTCGTTCCAATGAGTTTTAATCGGAACCATTTGCTCATGGTCGAGCGAAGCGCTCAGGTCACCCGTCTGCGCGCCCGCCTTGACCATCAGAAAGACGCGGTTGTCCTCGAGCTGCGTAAGCGCGACGACCTTACCTGTCTGGCACACATCGGCCATAAAGTTTGCCACGGCATGCTTGTCCGCATCGCCGACGTTGCACCAAAAGACCGAGTAGCGCTTCTCGCAGCCGCGGCATCGAGCTGCAATACGAGCTCGGACACAGCGATGTCTCCCAGACCACACGGCTGGTTATGCTTCGATTGCACGGCCGATCGCCTCCATCATCTCCAGGTTGATTGCTCCATCAGTTGCCATATAGGGGAAGGAGAACACCATCCCCTCGTCATCGATTGGCTTTTGGCGGAGCTCCAGCGCCGCCTCGTCAGCCAAAACATTGACGATCAGCAGCCGCTTCGCCCCGACTTTTTGAGCCTTTGCCTTAAAGCGCTCTGCGTCCGTAGTCTCGCCGCCGGAGCGCCTGTAGGCCTCGTAGGCGCCGATGCGATAGTGCTTAAAATCGATCCACACGCCGGTCTTGTTGCCAGCGGCATCGAGCACCTCAAAATCGCCGCCCGTCTCGGCATGGGCTGCATCGCCACGAGTAAGCGAATAGCGACCGTCGTAATACGCCTCGAAGATGGCCCTGCCGGCAGACTCTCCCAGTTCTCCCAGGTATACCGCCTGAAACATATAGGGTGTCATATGTGCCGTCGCCGCCGGCTGCAGCGTCGCGGGCACCCCGTCGCGTGACCAGCGCTCGCGCACCTCGCGAATCGAAAGCAGCTCGGGTACGCGCGCCGCCGCTTGGCTTATCTGACGAACCGTCGCGCCCTTTAATCCCTTGTCGTAGCGGCAACATTCCTCCAGGCGAGCGGCAATCTGCTCAACAGGCTCGCCATCGTAGCTGGGAAATTCAAAATGCGGCACCTTACACGCTCCGCCCTGCGCATACGCATAGCCACTCGCGGCAAACGGCATGTGCAGTGCGGTGCTTTTGCGTGCAGGATAGCTCGCAAGCTCCTCCCACGGCAGGCAAAAATGATGCAGATAAAAATTGCGCTCGTCATCGAAAGCGGCCAGATCTTCCTCGCGCGCATCGAGCGAGGCAACCTTCCACGCCAGCTTTTCGTGCTTCTCTTTCGCCAGGTTGTTCCTAAAGGCAGCAAGGTTCTGCTGCTTACTGGCAGCGTGCTGCTTCTTGTCCGCCATGTGATTGTTGACGGCCGCACAGGCGCCAACCACCTGCTCCAGCTCGTAGCCCATCGGCAAATCGTGCAAGAACGAAAAATCGCAATCGGCGGCGATTTCGCGATCGAGCATTACCTGCACATGGAGCATCTTTACGCTCGTACGCATCAAGCGGCCCACCGCCTGCGCCACGATGCGAGCGCCTTCGACCTGGTACGAGAGGGTGTCGCGCACCGGCAGTTTTCCGCCGGCGCCCGCCAGTACCGTGCGCACACGATGGCGCTTCTGGATAAACGGAATCTCACCGCGCGTCACGAGCTCCTCCTGTTCGACCACGCCAAGCAGCGCCTGCTGGTCAAACTTCTTTGAGCTCATATCGACTCCCCAAGCCAAGCGGCTCGTGGGCGACTCCACGTACAGAAAATCGAGGTCCATCTTGGGATGTCGCCCATCGTTGCCAAAACCACAATCGACCTGGCGCACCGTGTTGCGCAGGCTCTCCGGCACCTCGTATTTAAGGTTCTTGGAAAAGCCACCAGCGGCAAGGTTGATAAACATCAGGGTCGGCTCTCCGTCCTTCAGACGTTCCTGAGCGCCGCGCCAACCTTCCTCCCATCCCGCAGCGTTAAAGCACGGCACCATATCCTTTGCCTCCTCGAGCGACTTCTCGTACGAAGCCTCGGGATGCTTAACGTTCCTAATCACCAGTTCGGCAACGATTTCGCGGGCAAGATCCAGCGCCAAACTATTAAAGTCGCCATGGTTTCCCATGTGTCGTGTCGTAAAGATGGCTCCCGCCTGCTGCTCACTGCGCGCCACGCCACGCGCCCAGGCGCTCACGGCAACGAGCGTCTTGCTCAGACGCTTTAGTTCAAACTCGATGCTTTCGGCATCGCTCGTGGTCACCCTGTCGGCAATCTTTCGGCGCAGGCACGCCGCAAGCCCTTCGCTCACGCCAATCTGGTCAAAGAATCCCATCACATGCTCGTACACCTCGTCGGGCGACACGATACCGCCGCCATAGGCGCCGCCGGCCACGGCCGCCATGCCGGCAAGCTTCTTGGACTCGTCAACCCAAACGACGTCGACGGCGTACATCGTTGCCGCCTGCTTGTTGAACAGCCTGGTCTGCCGCACGATCTCCTGGTTGAGCTCGCCAATCCAGGCATCTTTACGAACCACGCCATGCACTTCGTCCAGGTAATCCAGGTCAAAGTTCTTAATAGTCGGTGCATTCCAGGTGGCGCTCATGCACACACAGGGAGCCTTGGCGGCAATGGATGCCAGATACGCCTCGGGCATGCGCTCAATGCCGTGATTAGTCAGGTACGTGGTAAACATATGGTCGATGGTGGTTTCCATCACCAGGTAGTCAACACCACGCGCATACATCGAGTCGTCAACGGCATCGATTTCATCGTTCTTGCGGTCCTTAAAGAACAGCGCCAGCATCAACGAATTCCAGAAGTATTTCTCGTTGGTCTGGTCGTTCCTAATGCCCAGGCATCGATGATATTCTTGCGCGAAAGATCGTCCTTGTACGAAATGCTGCCGTAGTACAGCTTGTCCATAAGCGTGGCACAGCGGGCAAGATGGCCCACCACCATCCTGACAAGGCCGCGCGCACGGCGCACCGCCTTATTGACGGTCTGCTGCTCGTCCGTCCCACAAGACGTAATCATGTTGCGGTTGCGGCGAGTATCGAGCTCATAGCGCAAGGGATTCGACAGGCCATCGCCCACCGAAATATCGTCGCTGCCAAACAGATGACGACCGGCAAGCTGCTCGTCTTTCGCCTTGTCAGACAGGGCAAAAGGCTGCTGCAGCTCCATATCCTGAATACACGCAGCGATCATCTTTTGAATACGCTTGGCACCCTTGGCGATCTCTTCGGCAGCCGTCTCCACACTTGCGCGCGAAACCTTGCCCGTTGCCGCGTTTGACCCCTCGTGCTCGCCCGAGGTCGAGGCATGCGTATAGACCGCCATCCACTGGTCCCGATTTCCCAGCAGCAGAGGGTCAACCACGCCGCCATTAAAATGACGGTCAAGAATACGCAGCATCTCGTCGGGCTGAAATTTCATATGTCCCGCCGCCAGCATCGACAGCATATCGGCCTTCGCATGGTCGATCTCGTCAAAGATAAACAGGCATTCGTCGGCAACCGCTGCGTTAAAGAACACAACGCCCGCTTCTGTCACCGTATCGATTCTATTGACGAGCTTTTGCGGCGTGCATGCAATTACATGCGGCGCGCGCTTATCGTTAAGCAATGCCGAGGGCCAAATCCGGGGAATCTCCTCAATGCCACGCGTGATGCTCTGGCGTCCACGGCTCACCGCTCGACGCAAGCTCGCGTCTGCCAACGCCAGCTTATCCCACAGCCCTGGAGTCAGGCGGTCGACAACGCTTCCCAGACGCTCCTTCTTGTCCAAAAGGCCCAAAAGGTCATCGGCGACCTCCATCACACCGCGCCACGCGTGCGCAATATCGCGAAGAACGGCCTCGTCCTTTGCTCCAAAGGGGCATGGAATATCGCGCGGCCTTACGCTGCCCTTGTCAAACGTGGCGTCAATCCAGTTTTTGATGTTCTCGCCCGCTCGCGGAAGATCGAACACCATGCGCTCCGCATCATCGTCACTCATGCCCTGCTCAACCAACAATTCGCGCACGTTTGCAACATAGTTGTCGCGGTTGTCCTTACCCGGAACCACAAACACCAGAGTACGGCGACCGGGACATTTATTAAAACAGCCCGACTCATCCCAGCCGCCGGCAATCAGGTCTGCCGTGACCTGCTCGGCCGTGTAGTTTTTACCCGAGCCCGTTGTGGCGCCCAAAAAGTACAGGCCGTTGTTGTCCTGATCCTTGGGGACAAACAGCGCACGCTCAAAAAACTCGCGCATCGCCTTTTGGCGCGCAAGATAGGGAGAAAGCTCCTTGTCGCCCGCAGACGACGGATTCGATTGACAGTTCAGCTCCCACGTAGCCATGGTCAAACCTCCGATTTAGTTGTTGCATGTGTTGAATACCATCCCGTGCGGACAAAAACTCACGCAGGGCGGCTGAGCGATGGCATCTATGCCGCTTGAGAAAAGAAAGGAAAGAGAAGCAGTCGGCGACTACTCGCACGAAGCGAGCAGCTTCTCAAGATCGCATTCCAACGCCTCGCGCTCCTCAGCGTCGATCACCGCGAGGGCGACACGCATCAGGGACACATCGGCGGCAAGCTCCTTTACCTGGTCGGGACGCTTGCTAAAGTGGTCGTAAATCCGCAGGGCCTCCCCGGCCGCCAGGTACTGCCACTTTTCCAACGAGGCTTTTCGGACCTGCTCATGGCATCGACCCACTCGCCAAGACCCTGAAAACCGTTGCCCGTAGTCGTGCCGTTCATAACCACATCGAGCGGGCTCAGCAAGCAATCGGGCGATTTTTTGTACACCAATTTGGTGAGCGTAAGCACCTGAGCAAGGTTGCGATACTGTTCCTTGTCGGCATAGAGCACGTCGTTGTAGCAGGCGCACGCCTTAAGCAGCTCGTGGGCGGCAATGCGCTCCGGCCCATCAAACGGAACGCCGCGCAACAACACCCCAGCAAGATCGAATGCCTTGCCGCCCTGCACGATCTTGTCGAGCGCCGAACCGTCCACCAAATCCGCCAGCCAAGCAAACTCAGGCTGATACGGCTTATGCTCGTCCTCGTCCTCATGCTCCATCCAGTCGCTTACCAACGCCAGGGCTTCAATCTCTCTCCCGTTCAGAAAGGGCGAATTCTCCCCCATCTCTTCCTGCAAAAAGCCCCGCGGCTCATGAGAGCGCTCGTACGCAACCGCAAGTTCCCCGTCGCTCACGACCAAGGTCGCACGGGAAATATAGGTATCTTCCCGCATGTCCCTCCAGGCGTACATCATAAGGGGACGCAGTTGACGGAGCATGCCGCGCGCGCCGGCACCTTCCTTAACCGCGCGCTTCGCCGCAAGGCGAGCAGCATCTGCCATCAGCTCCATCTTGGCGCCATTTCCCATCATGTTGTTGTACTTGGGCAGGTACTGTTCATACGCAATCTGGACCAGATCGTCCACGCTCAAGGCGTTAAAGTTAATCACCGAGCCAATGCGCCCGCACAGCTCGGACATAATACCCCAAGTCTCAACATCCTCGATGGTCGCACTGTCTCGCAGCTCGTTTGCCGATTTTGCGGCGGTGCACACGGCGGCATACGAGGATCCGAAGCCGACCGTGGTGCCAGACTTGTCACTCAGGCGCTTGCGCACCAGAGCATCCAAGCCCATAAAGGCGCCGCCCAAAATGCAAACAACCTGATCGAGGTTGAGCGTCTTAATGGCCGCACTCTTGGAGGTATCGCATTCAAACGGCATCTCCCCGCCTTCCAAGAGCTTAAGGAACGACTGCGATGGACTAAAGCTTGATGCAACTTCGCCCCCATCGGGCTCGGCACGAACTGCCTTGTCAAACTCGTCAAAGAGCACCAAACAGATATCGCCGGGATTGGCAGCCTGATAGTCCGCGACCTGCGACAGGCAGTTGCTCATGCTGGCACCGCGCCAGCCCTCGCCCGTCATGGTGGAGACATCGAACACAAACAGCTTGAGCCCCGCGGCATCCGCCACGGCCTTGATGGTGTGGGTCTTTCCCGTGCCAGTGGAGCCCATCACCAAAATGGCAGCGGGCGAAAGAACGTCGCGCGGGTCGGCGCCGCGTGCCAACATCACGCAGCGGTTGACCTCAAAGCTCAGCGCCGTCACAAAGGCCTCCAAGCTTCCTTCGTGGCCAATAACACTCTGACGCGTCTGCTCCACCAGACGCGTAGGCGCAATTCGATTGAGCAAGTCCTGGTAGCGATCGATGTTTCGATACTGCTTCTGAGTCATGGGCGCCTTCCTTTCCATATTGGTTTTCTTTCCTTCGATGTGGGCCGAGCCCTTAAACCACTACAGTGCCAGCGATGTCGCCGACTCCAGATAGATCACGTTGCCCGGCTGGGTAAAGACCGGAATGTGGTAGAGCAGCTGCAAAATGCCCTGCTTGAGCAGCGGAAACAGTGTGGGATGCAACACTTCGTACATCAGGCACCAGCCATAAGAGCGGTAAGTATGGCAAGCAGCAGAAGCTTTTGAGCGTTAGAGAATACCGACATGGTCGTTCCTTTCTTCATGCGAGATATTTGGATTGCGTTGTGGGTTAGCGACTCATAGCGATGGCAATGCCAATAACCGTGATAACCACGGGGATCGCAAGCGATGCAAACAGAATCCCGGCAAAAAGGCCCACCACCAGCGCGCACACGATGATGACCAGCGTGGTGGGTACAAGCGCAAGCAGAGGAGTAACCACGCAGGCGGATGCAAAGCGAAGCCCGTGGAACTTGTGCTCATCGGGAAATAGAGCGTTAAGGACCCCTTCGACAATTCGCCACTCGACAATCGTTCCGATGGTTAAGACAACCGCCCAAAGCAGGTAATCATTTGCACGGGAATCCGAAGCCATCTTTCCGGTGACGCCAGCCCAACAATCAAATGCCGCGGTATAGCCCAGCAAACAGACGATCGCGCAGACGACGGATGCAAATGCGCCCGCGCTCTCGATTGCACCGAGCAGCTCGCACATGTCGGATTCGCGCCCTCCCGTTAACAGCACGATCCATTTGTGGGCAAGCGCCGCAACAAACGCCGCGCCCAGCACAACCCAGTACACCCTAAACGCCACCAGGCGCCATGAATGGAGCGGGATCACCGTGTTGCTCTCACTAATCTCGAACATAAACCCGCCGAGCCACGTCGTCAGCAAGCACATCATGTCGATGGCGACCACGTAGAGTACAACCGCAAAGACGGTTTGCAGAATCATGCCGAAAATATTCATCGCCGTTGGCTTCTTGGGGGCGTCCGGCTCGATTCTGTACATGTCGTATCCGTTCATTAGCTGTCCTTTCGTTGCTGAAACAACTAGTTGGTTTATCCACTGTAGCTTGATACAACTAGGAGATATGCAAATCTCTTAGTGTTAGTATCTAGCGAAATATTACCCAATGCGTACGGCCTCATACGCACCATTCGATTTTTTTCTTTTTCATTTGAGTGCCCCGTCTGAAAAACGCCGCAACTGCTCTTCTTGTAGACTGAAGGCAATTGAGCCGCGACGGGCCAGTCAGCGAACCGCGCAATATAGGGAATATGCAGGAGGTGCGCATGCTCAAAACTAAAGCAGAATTTGCAACTCTTCGCTTAAACGAAGATCTCAAGCCATATATGAGCCGATATCTATCGGATCTTGTGTCTCATATGGTCGAGAAATATCAGCCTTCGTCGAGAACGAAAAGGCTCATTGAACTGTGCTGTCGCGATTTTGAGTTTTCGAGCGAGCACGTCGATGGCCCCTCGTGGTCTGTTTTGGGGATTGACCTCAAGCGACCTTCGGCCGCCTCGTTTGAGTTTGAGGACCGCGTTTACAACGAAGCAACCGACGAATGGGATTATGTGCCCGCTTGCGTTTGCAAAAACCGAGTCAAAGTCCCGACGTCGACGTTTACTGCCATCGAGGAGAATATCTTTTTATACGACTACGAGCAGGACGCAGCCTCTCACACGTACGAATCAGCACTCATTTACTGCAGGCCCCCCGAGCTACGACCGCTATCCCAATTCCCGGCATCTATCGATGCGGCAAATGCGCGAGTCCTGGATTTCCTCAGAACGCGCTCGAAGCAGCTGCAACGCAGCGCAGGCATCCCCGATCTGCTTTCGGTCACTGAGTGGTACTACATCTTTCTTGCGGCATCCATTGCCTGCTCTCAGTCCCATGCCACGGCCGTCATTCAGATTTCGGACCGTCTGTTCAATCTGGCGCGAGCCGTAGATGGACGTCGCCTTCTTTGTGACCTCGGCCTGCTAAAGAGCATTGTGCTTCTTCCCAACACCATTGCCAAAAAGGCCGAGGGTCGCGCGCTGCTCTTTATTGGCGACGGCGAGCCCAATGATCCGTATTTCCTTTTTGACGGCAGGAGCTTTGACGACAAGCAAATGACCGATGAGATTCTGCACCAGCTCCTCGATTCCGTCGACCGAGCCTACGGCGATCAAAAGAATCCAGTCTATTGGCATCGGCTCGAGGATCAGGGCAACGGCATCTATCCCCTATTACCCAATACAAAGAGCGGATCGTTCGACGAGAGAATGTTCATCCCCCTTGGGTCGCTAGCGCCAATCTACCGCGGCACCGCCCGCAGCGTTGTAACCAAACTGCCCGAATCAGATCCGACAGACAGTTACCAACAGCACGACTGCTACTACCTGTCGCTAAAGCATCTTCATGATGGCGCAATCATTGCCGCAGAAGATGTACTTGAGCGTGTCCCCGATACAGATATCTACGATGTAAGCCGTGTAGACTACGAAGATTTTCGGAAGGCCAAACCGATCGACGCCCGCGAGGCGAGCCTTCTCATATCACGCGTCGGGCCTCCATTCAAGCTTGCCCTCATCACGCCAGGCCACTTTTCTGTCGGTTCTGAGCGCCCCGTGGAGCGCGGTCTTTTGTTTGAGAGCATTGTCCCCTGCGACGCCATGTTCTGCGCTACCTTTGAGGACGAGCTGCTTGCCCAGTTTGTCCTGGCATACCTGTCGTCCGATGAGGGGCAGAAGAAACTGGCGGACACCTCGCACGGAGACGCGCTTGTGCAACTTGCCCCAATGGACCTGCGAAGCATGACCGTGCCTGTTCCCGGGCGAGCGGAGCAGGAGCGCTACGCGCTAGAGTACGAAGCAAAGCAGCGCGCCTACGAGGACGCCCTTAAGCAGGCGGAACATTACGCTGCGAGCAAGGGAACGATGTAGCGACCGAGATTGGCAGACTGTCCGGACTTTTCCGACGGCCTGTCAATCAGGCGCGCCATTCAGCGCGGCGGCTAGAAATTGTCATCGGACTTTGCGCTGGCTTTGGCTGCCTCTTCGCCCGCGATCAGGTCCCTAACCGTTATATGCGCACCGTACGTAGCATCCTCAATCTTTTCCATAACATCAGGGTCGCAAGTTCCCCAAATATCTTTAAGGACTCGAGCCAATCCCCAAGCGGCGCTGAGCAGGACGTCAACATCCTTTAGATCTAAGTGGCTGACCGCAAAGGGACAGTACTCGCGCTCCAGCAGATAGGTGTCAACGGCGCCAATTGCCTCAGCACGTACCGCTCAAGATCGGGATGGGGATGGAAGGCGCACAGCGCCTTGTGCGGATCGGTCGGCTCAATCCAATACAGCGTTGTCGCATCCTCGCATTTCTCGAGCGGATAACGCTCAACCGCCTTCTCCCAACTTTCATACCAAGGATCGGCATCGCCGTCCGTCATTGACTTGCAAAGATCAATCGCCGCAGAAACAGTCGCACACGAATATCTATAGCTGGCGTCTTTCTTAAACTCATCATTGAGCTCGACATCGCCAGACAGCTCCGCCTCCATGATCAGGAACGGACCATCCTCATCCGTAACGCTCATGGGGTAGTTGTTGCACTCATAGTCCGGATACATTTTGTCTCCAATCAATCGTTCGGACACATTAATGACCAATATCGAAACCGCGCTCGCGCGGAGGGACGTCGTCCTCGCGCCAATCTGCAAGTTTTTCTCATCGCGTGAAAAGAACTTGCGATTTCTGCAAGTTCTTCTCACGCTGCGATAAGAACTCGCATGATCGCCCCGCTACCTGCGCCACGAGGCAGCAAGGATAATGGGAATCCCGGCAAGGCACACCACCAAGCTACGGCCGCGAACGCAAGCGCGATGGCCACGCTCGCGACGACATAGGCCACGGCAATGAAGGCCAGCGCCAGCAGGCAGGCAAGCAGCTCGGCCACGTAGCACAACACCAGGTTCGAGCTCGCGCGCTTCAGCAGGACGTCGGCAAGGCGGACAAGCTCGACGGCAAAGCCGCTGCCGAAATTACGGCCAGGGCCCTTGGCAAGGAACCACTTGAACAGGCACATCAGGGCGCAGCCCAGCATGATCATGATGGAAACGGTCCATACATTGTGCCCCGACTCAACAAGGTTCTGGTCACCCATCGCGCTGCCGTTGATGAGCCAACTCGTTCCATAGCCCATGAACAGCATCGCCAGCAGCAGGCAGGCGCTTACCGCGGCAAGAGAGCGCGACACGCGCCTGCTGAACACCGGAGCTTTGCAGCTGAGCCCAAACCCCTCGCGAACGCGCCAGACGGCATGGTAGGCAGGGTAGGCCGCGATGAGCACGGCCACGAGCAGCGACGCCCAATCGGACCCGGGTGCCGCTGACGCGTACTCCGCGATCGCAGAAACTGAGCAGTTGGTGTGGAACGACTCGTTCAGAAACAGCGCGACCTCGCCCTTCCAAACACAAAACGGAGCGGCGACGGAGGCGATGCCGGCAACGGCAACCGCAGCAACGACAATAAGCGGTGCGCCCTGCACGAGCTTGACGACCTCGCCCTTGGCGGTGCGGGGTGAAGCTTCAACGGTGCTGGCCGAAATTTGGATAGAAGTGTTCATGATCTTCCTTTCAAAGAAGGCTACGTTCGCGAGCTAATGTAAGAAAACACTGTCTTCGAGGGATTGAACAAGACTGTTGCCCTCAGAGACAAACAAACGTTGCTATCGGCATATTGGCCGCTCGGGTACTTCATCATTACGCATCTGTAATTCATCAAATCGCAGGATCTCATTACGCTCAAGCAGAACAGATTGAATAAGCTCATGGACAGCGGCATTGCGGTAGCACAACGACTCCCACGTGGCCAACAAGCCGTCAACAACTCCCTTGTAAGCAACAGAGGAGTCCTCGAGCTCATAGGCAAGATCAATTGCCTCGTCAACTATCTGCCTCATCTGCAAAAGCGTGCACGTGAGATCCGCCTCACTCGACTCGTCGCAAATATAAATACAATCGGACTCAAGCATCTTTGAATCTCCCTTCGAACAACTGACACCTGCAGAATAGTGAAAAGAGATAAAAAGCAACCCGCAATCTACCGCTATATAGCGGTAGATTGCGGGTTAAACCATAAAGCGCACTTAGCCTTGGGCCAAATTACGACTTAGATTCAAATAGGTCGCATATCTCTTTGGCTTTCGCCAGGGGATACTGCGCGTAGTAGAATACGTCGCCGTTCTTTTCTCCGCACACAAAGACTGCGCCCAGCCCCAAGCCTTTAGCGGACGGAACTTTGCATTGTTGTACGCTCTCTTCGCCTTCATCGAAAAGTCGCAGATACCCTTGTTCCATCAGAATAGTGTTGGCATCTTCAGCCTAATCCCTGAGCCACCCTCTCTCAGTATTTTCGAAATCGAGGCATAGCCTTAGCGCTTGCCTGATCCATTGAGTAACAGACCGGCAAACGCTCGGCCCCCGCAAAAGCCGCTTCGTAAGCAATACCCTCTCGCATGATTTCCACACTCTTATGACCAGATTCATCAAGCTGAAAAGCAACGAAAAGGCATCGAAGCGCCAGCCAGACCTCGCCCGCGCTAACCATCTCTTTTCGGTCGGTGTGACAGGCGCTATTACGAAATTCAGTAAATCGACCCAGTGTTTCGCCGAGTGTCCTCCACCAGTCCCCCTTTGACGCCTGCGTCAATTCAGCATTTTCAACTCGAACAGAGGATGCCAGTAGCTCACTCTTTTTTTCAATTAACCTTTTGTATTGACCGAGGTTAAGGCCCTCAAGCTCCTTGAGTGGCTTTCTTGCAACAACATAATCGGGAGCAATGGCCTTCAAGGTCGGCAGCAATTTCAAACGCAAGTATCTCTCCGCCGCACGGCAGAACATTAGCAGGCAAAATGCGCAATCTGAATCGCTATCGGTGCCAACACTGCCAATGCCAAATATCTTGCACAGAAGAAGCCCCTGCTCGATATTCTCAAGCACCCTATTTTTGCCATTTTGGTCGCACTCGCAATCAGCGAATGCGCTTTGAAGAGCTTCGCGCGAAGAAAAGCCTATGATCCGACAGTCTTCTGCATCCAGATTAAAGCTTTTGAACGCTTCGCCCACGTTGTCCAAATAGGAATCGGTGTTTACATCAGGGCACCAAACATCTTTATTGCCATCTTTCTTGTCGTCTTCATTGATATGTTCCTCGTCCGCGCCAGCTGTCTCCCTTGGAAGAGATTCTCCTCGCGGCAGCATATCCTTGGCTGCATTGAGTTCCTCAATAGCGCCGGTTTTCTGGTAATTTTCCCAATGCACAACCCATGCCGTATCGAGAATGCGCTTCATCGTTGCAACGTTCTCGTTAATCTTCCACGCTGCATAGTCAGCAATTACGTAGAGGCGATACTTGGCTCGGCTTGCCGCAACATTCACGATATTTGGGTTTACAAACTTGATTGCGCCCTCACAACTGCGCCTTGTATCACACCCCAAGACAAATACCACTTGATGGGCTTCTTTACCTTGGAACGTATGAACCGTACCAATATTATGCTTTGCGAATGCACTCCAAGCACGCTCTGCTATTCCTTCAGGCGTCTCTTCTAACAGCCTATTCTTAAGCCCGCTGACAACAGTTTTAAACGGAGAAATGATATAGAGGCTCGGAATAGAACACTCTTCATGCTCACCCGACCCGCCGGCTTTTTTCTCTGTCGCAGCTGCCGCTTTCCCAAAAGCGTCCTTGACAATTTCATACACTCTGTCGCCCTGAGCATCAACATAATGGTCGCGATTTCCACGTTCAAATCCCGCAACATTGATCCACTGTGAGGACTTTAGATAAAAGCTGTCGGCGAGATCCTTTTTTGGATTAGCCGTCTCGTTAAGCATGGAGCCCTGATACGAGATCTCATTTGAGATATCGAACATGGGTGATATGCAGCGACGGTGAACCACAAGCGGGCAGCCAATCCATTGATCATCCTCGCCGTTGCTGCGCAGGTGGCCATAGGGGTTAACGGCGTCGGCGAGTCGCTGGACCGAAGCCATATCCCCCTTAAAAGGTAGTAATACTTTTTTACCGAGGACAGCGCGGAGTTCCTTAACATCCCCCGTGATCACAGGCTCAATCTGAGAAGGGTCACCGACAATCATTGCACGTCGACTGCGAGCAAGGGCGCCCAAAGCAGCATACGGCACAGCCTGTCCCGCCTCATCTATTATCAGCAGGCCAAATAAAGGGTCTTTCCCAATCTGAATGTCCTCAAACATGCGGCCAATCGACGCAAACGTGGAAGAAATCACTGGGGTAAGCAAACTGAGCGTCTGAAAGAGCGCAGGGGCCATACTCCTTCTATCGGCTTGCGTGAACTTTATTAACTCCTTTTTGCCAGAATCGACCCCCTTGTCTTTGGCTCCCCAGTATGTTCGTAGAAGCGCAATGTTGTTCCGCATACATTTTGATTCAAGGATGAACTCGCGTGTCACCTGCAATGCATAGAGAAATAGCAGGTTGCGGTCCTTTTTTAGGTCAGGGTCATCGGATGGATTATATAGATGAGTCTTTTTTCGGCTTTCGCTATCCCCCTTTGAGATGCACTCGACAAAATGCCCATTAATCGTCTCAACAGATTCAGCACCATCGACTCTGTTGCGCTTTTGACCTTGGATCTTCACCCACAAAGAGGATAGTTCCTTCTTTTCATTATCTAGTTTTTCGTATTTGTTCTCGAATTTCGTACGCAGCGCAACAAGCCTCTGGTCCGGTGCGGTTTGCAGCATAAAGGAATCGAGCTTCTCGCGGCTATCGGACAAACGGCTCCTATTGAAGATGCTCCCGATCAGCCACTGGCCTTTTCTTCCGCATCGCGCAATTCTGCTTCCAGCCTATTCCTTCTCACCTCATAATCAGCAGTATCCTTCGCAATGTCATCAAGATATTTCCGGACATCACCTGCGGCACTGCCTTCAAAAGGACGAGACAGGCATACCGTTTCGGTTGTCAGCTCTTCAACTATCTCTCGCTCGTCCTTTTGACACCTACAATTTAATTGGGACAAATGCTTCTTGCTGTTCAGAAGTTCGCGCTCCCCGGCTGCTTGCTCCTCCATTCTGTTGAATCGCTCGGTTACCTTTTTGTATTGAGCAAGAAACAGCTTCTTCGCCTCAGAAAACCGTCCGCCCTTTCCCAGCCCGCCGTTAAACTGCAGCGAAGAAAGCTCGCAATCTCTGAAGTTATTAATATTCCTACGGTTTCCCAGACATGCCGCAACCATAAGCCCAGGATGTGCAGGGTCGCGAAGATTGCCTTTATTGTCAACGAGCGCCGAAGAGAAATAGAGATCATCCACCGGTTTCTGCTCGTTTTTCTTTCCCCAAACAATGTTGGACAAATCTGACTCTAGAAACTCCTTTTTCTCAGATTCATCAATACCCTCCAAAAAGGCCTTCCCATCAGGAAGTTCTTTGGCGATATTCTCAACTGCTGCATTGTTTGTCGAGCAGACCAAGATGCTGAGTTTTTTAATCTTGTCTCCAGTTTCGCCCTCCTTAAAACGGTAAGGATTCTTTGCGAACTGGAGGTATCGTTTGCTCAGTTCCACCTCTTCGAGGCGTCATCGGGCTTGTCATATTCACACAGCAGACGGGCTTTTTCGACAACGTTAGCCGCAACGATATCCTTGAGCAGGGTTGTTTTTCCCGTGCCCGGAGGACCGTTAACCGACATAACGTCGTTTGCGGGGTATTTGCGCGTCGAACTGCCACGACCAACCGCAAGATTTACCGCCACTTGCTGCATCAAGCTCAAGGAGTATTTACTCGGCCAGCGACCAATAGGTGTAGTGCCAGCTCCCAACACCTCAGAAAAGAAATTTGCACGGGCAGTCAGATCATCATCGTCTTCGCCGCCCAGAAGATCAATCTTTTCGCAGGCAGGATCCTCCCCCAAGCCGCCTTTAAGGTAAGCGGCGACAAGGGGCAGCGGCCCCTTGTCCAGATCGCCGAATGACCCTGACTTGTACTGCTCATTTATCCGGGAAATATCTTTTGCGAAAAATGAGTGACAGAGGGATTGGTCGAACGTTGGACACGCATCGTCCCCGTTGTCCGTTGGCTTCATTGCCCTATATTCGACAAGCAGCCTTGAACACCACTCGCTAATACGTTCAGCCCCGCCACCGTCGGGAAGGCAGCCGGCTATCCCCTCAATCATTGGCTGGACGCACCTATTGACAATGCCCCTAATGACACCATATGTCAGCTTTGTTCCAACGAGTTCTTGATTGAGCTTCTTGCAAATATCGTTCTGCTCTTTATCAAAGCTACCGATGGCATTTAGGCTATTCCCGACGTTCCTCTTCAACCACCAAAATAAGGAGGACAACTCGAAGCTGACAAATTGACCATCAGGACTCACACCTAATAGTGCAACCGTCATGCACTCATCCTCTTTTTCGATTTCATTCCCCGGTTTTTCTGCAAGATATGTCATGACCGCTTCGCGCGGAACGGAGCCCAGATGACAATAAATCGTTGAGATCGGCCAGTTTTCGCCGTTTGTGACACTATCCGCACGTTCTCTCGCTTCTTCAAAAGGCGACTGGAAATCCTGACCATCCCGCCCCTTTGGAACAAAGCAGTCATCGAGCATTCCTTTTCTGGGCCTAGGCGGGTCCTTTTTCTCTTCGGGTTGGTCGCCTTGGCTCAAAAAATCAAGCAAATACCAGTAATCTAACGCATCGCCAATTGCTTGCTTTTTCTCAGCAGGTGTCATTTGAATCAGCCCTCGTACTCACATAGATACATTTATGTCCAATGATGTCCACAACGTCATCGCGCAATTTCTTTGGTTGAAGTATCTCAAACACATCGAGCCACTTCATTGCCCATGTTTTCATGCCATCATACGACGCCATAAACGAATACTCTGGATTTGGATGCCCGTCCTGTGTCTCGCGCCGAAACCCATCGTTTCCGGCAAATTCGGCTAAAAGATACTTCTCCTTTGCTTGGTTATGACACCTTACGTGAACCGTAACGATGTCGTCACTAAACATCCTGTTCACGCCAGCACAAGAGAACCTTTTTGCTTCTTCGGCCATCGCCTCAAAATGACCTTTTGCATCGTCCGATGGTCCAGCAATGGTTATATCCCGCAGGCTATCAACTCGAATTGCGTCAAAAGACCTCGCGGCACCCTTGTGGCCCACAAACAGGTAGTAGTAGCCATCGTGCATACATAGATGATATGGCGTATGACTATGCAATCGCCCCTTATCAGAAGTTCGAAAGCGGACTCTCTGCCTTTGGCTAATGGCCTTTTCCAATAACTTCAAATTTGCAAGCGTTGCTTCCATATTTGCAATTCTGCCGCTTTTGAGCAGAGCATTTTCTTGAGCCAAACGATCTTCGATCTGCCGTCTTTCTTCGCCGCACAGTAGGCGAAGAACTGCATGCTCAAGTACGTCGGCTCCACCCACGCCCGTAGAGGCTTCAATGAGACGGCACAGATGCTCAATTTGCGCACTATCAATTTGACGCTCTATGCTGTACAGGCGCTTCGCATTTTTAGGTGCAGATTCCCCATCGCCATTCGTCAGCCGCTCGCCCTTACAAGCCAATCGACTTGCAATCACCGTGTAGAACGGATTCAGACAACTGTTGTCGAGATCGATACTATTCATCTCGGTTAACGGACTGGCGCCCGCATTATTGCAGAGCGAAGGCTTTTTTGATCCAGAATCAACAAGTGCGTTCAATACGCCCTGCACTGTGTCGCGCTTAACTTCATAGCCATAACGGGCTTTAAGCTCCGCCATTATGTCAGAAACGCTCAACCCTTTGCCAAGCCCAGCATCAGTTTCCTCCAATAGGATACGCTCGACATATATCGCCAGCTCCTTTGGATATGCTCGGTGATTTCCCTGGATTTTCGGTTGAACCATAGCCGCCTCCAATCTGAACAATCAACATTTTACTCAGTCGATATGACCAGGAGATTGAAAGTGCCGCTATTTAACGGTGAACGGCGAAGCCATCCATAAAGGGCTCCGCCGTTCACAAATAGATTAGCACAACTCGTATACGACGTAATGACTGTTAGGGCGCACTCGCAGCAAACTTGAATCACCTTGATTGGCAACCTCGAGCAGAGCCGAAGGCGACCGAATGCATCCTTGTTTTTATTCATTGGCGAGCTACAATCAACGCAAACCGACCCATCGATATTTCTCTGCAGGCATCGATTGAAATAGAGACAACAATGTTTGATTTAATTAGCGAATTCAATAAAACTGTAGCCGAGCATAATGTCGATTGGGTTGCTAAGGGATTTGCTTTTCGCGACGAAACCATCTATCCAATCGGATATGACACGAAACTGCTCGGAAGAATTTTCGAGATGCTTACCGAGCCGTTGCTCAAGGAGATTGCCGACGACTTCGGGTTTACGCTAACGACCCCAGACAAACAAAACTACTATCCGGACTTTGCACTAACCCCTCAAAACGAAGAGGGGAATCGAATTGCTGTCGATGTCAAATCAACTTATCGAAAGCACCTAAAGAGAGGAGGCATTGCTCCATATAAATTTACACTTGGATCATATGCATCTTTTCTGCGCGATGGGAGGAAGAACATCCTCTATCCCTATAATCAGTTCTGCAAACACTACGTAATCGGATTCGTCTACGACCGAAACGACGAAATAGAGAGCGCACGTCCCTGCTACCCCCTTAACCAATTAAAAGAAATACCCGAACCCTACAGCAATGTTGAATTCTTTATTCAAGAGAAATACCGCATTTCAGACTTCACCACCGGTAGCGGCAATACCGAAAATATCGGAACTATTTCCTCGAATTCAATCAGCCCATTCACTCAGGGTTCAGGGCCTTTTTCAAAGATGGGGAACGATGCATTCGAACTTTATTGGCGAAACTATCCAAAATATACAGCGAAAGAAAAGAGTTACACCGACTTTCAGGGATTCAGAAGATGGGTCGAAACAAACGTTATTGAAATTGATTCAAGCCTACGCGATCGAATTCTCTCCTATGGCGATGTCGTCAACGACAGCCGGGGCGACAGAAAGTAACGGCTATTAGGAGAAAAGTGGACGAAGGAAAGGGAAACACGAGATTAAAGGTGGACTAGGGGACGTTATTCCATCTACTTCTATATCATCATTTCCAGCACATGAACCAAGTAAGAGTTATTTCTTAGGCCTTCACGAGAAGCGCTTCGATCATTGAATTGCGTAAGCTCTGCTTCGAGCCGACGTGATAAAAATGGGAGAATTCAAAGCACTCAAAATCACTCCAACAGTTTTCAATATGCTCATTCACCCTGTACTTATTCTCTTTCCACATGGAAAGATAGACATCCGCCTGAGTCGCATGAGCAGCATCAGCCAGAGCAACAGCTTCAGACTCTGGCCATTCACCCACATAATTTGTATCGCGGCCGATATAAGGAGGGTCGAGATAAACACAGTCGCCTTTTCTTGGCGCCCGCATAATCTCTTTCCAATCGCAAGATTTGAACTCCCAGTCTTTGCCTTCCATGGCAGCCTGCACCCTATCAATCTGATTGCATATCTTAGTTATATACGACCTGGAAAAACGCTCGGGCTTCTTGCAAAATGGAACGTTAAACATCCCGCTCCTATTGAAACGCATAACGCCGTTAAAACAGGACCTATTTAAGAAGATAAAGTCATACGGTGAATGACTTGTATTGAATCTGTCCCTTACCTCGTAGTAGTATTCCGCTCCACCAGTACGCAACATCACAGATTCGCGTTCAAGGTATTCCCGCATAGACTCTGATGTTATTTCATGCCGCTGCACGCTTCTATAAAAATCAATAATGTGTTGATTGCGATCACCGACCACCGCTCTCTGTGGACAAACGTTAAATAGCACAACCCCGCTCCCCAAAAACGGCTCGTACCATATCCCCTGCTGCTTATCCCAGTTTATTGTCTCCTCAATGAAGGGGACTAGCTTCGTTTTAATTCCCTGGCATTTAATGGGGGGAACAATTACCGACATCAAACCTCCGATGCGCCGTCCATGTTCAGACTCAAGGATTTTAGTTTAGACGCTAGCTGGGACACAACACACGTTGCGCACATCAATATCCCTTTCCTCAACCCAAGAATCGGCAGCGAAGCATGGCACGCACCCCCATATCCATCGTTAAGCCAAATAAAGCCAATACTCTTCGAAAATCATTCCTAATAATTAATAACGACCCTCAAATACTAAAAATGTCTCCGGATAACGAGGACGCTTAAGCAACGTCTTAACAACAATCGCTTTCAACTCGGGCTTTCCATACGGACCCCTACCCCTTAAACACCATATCGTTGTGATATTCAATAAACTCAGCTCTTGGGGCGAATCGTTTCGGAAGCGTAATCGGCTCTCCGTTGTAGCGCCACAAGTACTCGTCCTCAGGAGTTTCGTGCTCGACCACGCTAGACACCACTATCTTTAGGTCCTTCGTAATGGTGATTAGTCCCCGGTCGAACGCTTTATCGTGCAATGCGTTCAAAAGCAAGCCGTTGTCGGGCGCGAGTCGCTCCGTCTTTGGATCAGAGACTTTCCAGGGCTTGATATGGCTAGCAACCAACAGAGCCTTGTTCGTTAGCCCCGTCAAGCAGCATCTTGAATCGTAATTGACGAGCAGGGTATTTCGAAAGAACTCCTGGTTCACCCGCATCGAAACAATTGCCTCGCGCTCCTTGCCCTCTGGCAAATCAAAGCCGATCGTCTCTTTCAGCTCATCACTTAGCGGTTCTTTAAAATCGAAACGGTTGAGGAAAACCTCAGTCGCCTCCTCGACAAGCTCATCACCAGCAGAGGAATACTCAGCCCAAACCATCTTGTCCATTTTGCTTGCATGGGTCATTCCAACCTTGCCGCGAGCACGTCGACGCTCATCGAATGATGCAAGGTTCCAGATTTTTAGAGCAACCGCGCCCGGCGTTCTGCCAATGGCCTTAGCTAGCGCCTGGACATCCTCGTTTGTATCATCAACCTTTTTCGATGGTAGGGCGAGGTACAGAAACAGAGCCGCAAGGGTTTCTTCCCTCGACCATTTGCTTCCACGACCAGCCATGATTGCTCCTCGCCCGCGCACCGCTCACGTAATAGGTCCAGGATAATCCCGCGGGGGACCGCGGCCGCCGCCTTTTTCTCATTCGTCGGTGAATGATTGAAACAACGGCACCTCCCTGCGCTCCTCATACCCTCGCTCAAGTTTCTTCCCAAGCTCGGCAGCGCAGCGCTTCGTTTCCTTAGAAAACAGGTCATCGATAGCCCTGTCGATTCGCGTGCAAGTCTGCCGGTGCTCGTTCTTCCAGGGCAGGTTGAGTCCCAAACTCGCATCCCAATAGCCGCCGAGTTTGGCGTTGATCACTTCCTCGGGATACAGCACGTCGCGGCGAATCCCTTCGATCGCCTCGTCCTCGTCCATATCACAGGCTGTCTCGCCCTGCACGAGGCACTTGCGCAGCTCCTTTTGCGCCCGGATGCTGTTCAGCATGCGAACGCACACCACGGCCAAAAAGCGGTAGCGCTCGCACAGGTCCCACTCGCCGCCGAGCCATACGCGATAGCCCAGCATTTCGCTCGCGGACTCATCATCCATCAAGATCAATTCCCACGGACGTACTTTGGCGAGCACATCCTCACCTAGCATTTGAACGCCGCCGCGTGTAAAGATGCACGGCTCCACGTCGTAATAGCCAAAGCCGTGGCCTGCACCACGACGATTGATGACGTGCTTGGGCAGCAGGACGATATTGTCGCTGGGCTCGGGGTCAACCTTGCGCAGCTTTTTGACCTTGCGGCGGGCGCGCTTTAAGCTGCGCTCATTATCGACACGGCCGCGGCCGTCCGGCTTGCCGCCGTATCGCAGGGCAACCTCGCGCGCCAGGATCTTTGTGTCCGCAGCGCACAGCAGGTCGCTCACGGTGGGCAGGTCTTCCCACTCAATGCCGTCGACATCCCAAATCCTGCTCATGTTCAACCTCTTTCTGGCCGTTAAACTACGCGATCGTTCGCCCCGCTCTATATGCCCACAAGACATGAGCCCCGCTAGAGCGCCTTCTTACTCGGAGCAATCGCCTCGTCCACCAGACCCAACTCCAGAGCGCGCCTGGCGTTGCACCAGCAGTCGCGCTCGGTGAGCTCGTGGAACTCCTGGGCGCTCAGGTTGCCATGCTCGGCCAGCAGCTCGTCCAGCTCGGCGCGCATGGCCGCCGTGTGCTGGGCCACGATCTCGATATCGGTCTGCTGCGCCATGCCCGTGCCGCCCATCAACTGGTGGATGAGCACTTGCGTGTGGCGGTATACCTGGCGGTGGTCGCCGCAGGCCAAGATCACCGCGGCCATCGAGGCCACGACGCCCTCGCCCACCGTGATCACGGGGCAGTCGAGCGACTGCATGGTGTCGATGAGCGCCAGCCCCGCCGTAACGCTACCGCCCGGGCTGTTGATGATGAGGGTGATGGGCTCGGTGGCGCTCTGATGCTCCAACACCAGCATGGACTTAATAAGGCCATTGCAGGTCACATCGTTGACCTCGCCTTCCAGCAGCAGCACGCGGCTGTTAAGCAGCTCACTTGCCATATCGACGGCGGCAACGCGACCGTCCTTGGACTTCTTGATAATGCTAGGCTCACGATACATAACGGACATGGTAATTCCCTTCTAAACGGAATCGGTAAGGAAGTAAAACGAGGCCGCACGGCTAGCGGCCAATGGAAGCCGTGCGGTCAAATAGGCAAGATTGAACGCGCGAAGCTGCAAGGACTAATCCCTCAGCCACTTGGCCGCATTGGGATGGTCGCCGCAAAAATACTTCTTGGCACGGAAGGGGCGCATGCCGGTTACTTTGACCAGGCAGTCGGTACGCGGCATAAGCCCCACCTCGCCCGGGGTTATCACGCAACCGCGCACATCGACGGCAGTACGCTCGGCGCCCACGTAATTGGTGCCCAGAACCGACTCGCCGCACAGATTGCTTATGTACTCCTGTGTCGCGATGTTGCTGCCGCCGCCCATGTAGACCAAGCTGTCGCAGTTATCGAGGATGGTATGAGCTGTGGTTTCGCCATACACACCATCGAGCTGGCTCAACGACTGCGCGCACATCAAAAAGCTCATGCCACGGCTGCGCACGGTCGCAATACTCCGCTCAAAATCGGGGATGCGGCCCACGTTGGGAAACTCATCCAGAATAAACTGCACGCGGCGCTGCAAATGCCCACTAGGGCTGGCGTCGGCGCGGCGCTGGGCCAGGTTAAACAGCTGCTTAAGGGCAACGTTGGCAAGCCATGCATTGGTCGAGTCGTTGTCGCTCACCTTAAGATCGATTACGCGCTTGCCCTCGTCGATACGGTCAAGACGCATTTCATCTTTCTCATAGACGCGCATGAGCTGGGGAGTCTTAAGCCGCGAGATGGTCGCATTGAGTGTGATCAGAATACTCTTAAGCGTCCTATCGGCTGCTCCGCGAAAATCGCGGTACTGCTCAACGCCATACAGGTCCGCGTTCGCCAACTCATACCTGCCAAGAAATTCCTTGGACTCCACCTGCCCCACAAGGTAGTCCAACGGAAATCGGCCCTCGCCATCTCCCGTGACCTTGATGAGCGCGGCCAGCTTAAAGACGTTGTTTATCTTAAGGTAGCGGCGCGGAGCCGTGGGATCCCCACCCGGCGCAAATGTGCCGGCAAGGCACTCCAAAAGGAACAGGATTCCAATAATCGCTCGGAGCAGCAGATCGCTCGCGTTGTCCCAAAACGGGTCGTTCCTAAAGCTGCGCCCATCAGGATCGACCCCCTCCATGATTGCCGCCACTGTGGTGGGGATATCCTCGACATCCATCACGTAACGCAGAGGGTCGTATCCGGCCGACCGCTCGGGATTAACAGTATCGAGAACCGTTACCTCGTAGCCGTCCTCTTCAAAGCCTTTCCCCGTACGGCGCAGCAGCTCACCCTTGGTGTCTGTGACCACATAACAGCATTCGTGGTGATTGAGCAGGTTGGGCAAAACGAAACTCGCCGTTTTGCCGCTGCCGGTTCCGCCAAAGACAAACACGTTGTTGGACACGCTCGTCTCCCAGTGCTTATCGCCCTCGTAAAAAGCAACCGTGGCACCGTGCGCCAAGATCACATCGCGCTGCTCATCGCCGGACGACAGCGCCTGCATTTCCTCCTTGGTCGCCCACTTCTTGGCTTGATACTCCGTTTGCTGTGCGGCCTCGTAGCCGTACATCTTAATGACCGACATGTCACGGCCCCTTTCTTGTCGATGGTTCTGCGTAGTTGCTAGGAAATACGGCCGATGCCTTCGCCCTCCTTGGGGCTTGTCGCGCATGGCAACTTGACCGCGCCGTCAATCAGTCGCTCGGCCTGCGCCACATAGCTCTCGCGCGCCACGGTTGAGACCGTCCCGTCGCGCAGATACGCAAGCAACGACTCGATCATCAGCTTGTCGAGCAGGTCGTATCCCTTGGCCTGAGCGTAGTTGAGGGTGTAGCGGTCCCGAAGCCTCTGTACCTTGGTTGCCAAATCGGTTTCCATCTTTTCCTCCCTGTAATAAAAGTTCTGCCGATTGTCCGAAAGCGCCTCAAACGGGCGTTTGACACATAGCTCGAAGTTGAAACGCGAACTCGCATCGAATACGCGTTGCTGAATCACGCGGTAACGTTCGAAAAACATGACGGCATCGTCTTCGTCCGCCGTAAATCCATGCGATCCATCGCGATGCACGTGGTCGCTGGGTCTTTTGTAGTCGATGCTTCGCACAAAGCGAGACGGAATGCGTCCCCCTTTTTCGGACGAGTACTTCATACCTGTCGAAACCTGCTCAAACATGAGCACGCCGCTCGATTTAAAGCGCGGATTGCTTCCGTGCCGAAACAGGCTAATTAAGATGGCCATGCAGCGCATACAGTTATCGCGCTGGGGAAAGTACAGCGACAGCAAAGCGAGCGCCGCCGCGGCCAAAAGCTCGCGAGCCTCGTGCACATCGTCTCGATACTGCTCGGGCACCAGCCCGGGAATATCGGGTGAATGCTTTTCCAGTACGCCAACAAGCGCCTTAGCGAGGCGTTCAACGTTCTCCTCACCGCAGTACGGATACGGAAACGGCTTCTCTGCCTTCACGTTCTTTTCGCACATGCCACGGAGGTCTTCGTCGAGCGTGTTGAGGAATACCTCATAAATGTTGTCTTCGTTCTTCATGGATGCTTCTTCCTGTCCGGTTGCAAATGTTTGTCGGTAAGTTTGTTCTAAGTTTTAGAATGTTCTGAGGCATAGGTAGTAGTTATTGACCTAACCTGCTGCTTCGTAAGTGAAATTGCCCTGCTCGATAGCGCAGTTTGCCTAAAGGCTGTATAGCGGTTGTATCAAGCAGTTAATATTGAGTTGGCTTTGGATTGCTTCGAGGATAGCACAGTGCACTGTTCTCGTCATTAGAAATTTTCAATTTTTTCTGCTAATATAAACCCACCAAGAAGAAAGGGCTCTATACATGCGTGAAACTACATCATCATTGCCACGCCTCACCGCCGCCGCCCTCTCGCGCGCGCTTAACCTGGAACAAGGCAGTCGCCTGCTCACTGTCCGTCTGCCTGGCGCTGTGGATGCCGAAGATCTCGCTAAGTGCTTTACCCTAAACGGTAACGGCGTGCCCGATATTTGTGAGCTTGAACCCGGCAAGCAGAATGCAAGCGATGATGATGCAGCGCCGGTGTTTGTCGATGCATCAAACTACTACCGCGCAAATAAGCACGATATCGAAAAAGACAGTGCCGCGCTCATCGATTATTTAGAGCCTGGCTACCTTGATTTTTGCGACTGGGGTCCTTTTATTTGGTGCCTGTATGCTCTCGCCCTTTCGGGCCGCACTCGAGCAGCCGTGGTACTTCCCGCCGATTTACTTGATAAAGCTGAACAAGCACGCACAATTTTGATACGCGAAGGGCTCATCGAGAGCGTCGTTTATTTGCCACTTTCCGAGCCCAGGCCCTACATGACAAGCGCGCTCCTCATACTGTCTTCAGGAAATCGCAGCGTTGCATTTCGCAGCGCAATTGAGCCCGGACCGCGTTTTCAATATGTGACTAAAACATCGTATTACTCTGATATCACCTTTTCTATCTCTCCTGACTGGGCCCGCATTGATACCAATACGCCAAGATCGACGCCAATCGAAACGTCCACTTTTGCCACGCGCGAGCTGCTCCAACACCACGCCGCTCTCTCAAAAGGCAAAATCAGCCTCATCGCCATCACCCGAAACTACAGCGCCACACTCGGTGACTCTTTTACGCGAGTCGCGCCATTCATGCCCCGCGAGAGCACGACATCGAACGACATTGACGCAGTCGAGGTGCGCCGAATCTCATCTCAAGATTTTCAAGACGGCAACCTTCTACCCGCAGATGCTGTAGAGAGTGCAAATGGCTCGGATTCCAAAATCGTAAAGGTGAACCCCAGCGTTCTCGATCGATATGAGCTCCGCGCTGGAGATATCGTCATGCCACGCATGCTGGGTCGCTACGGCGCGTCCAACCTGCTCGTCGTCAGCGCCGATGACGCGAAGCAACACCTGGTTGCTTCGCATAACACCACCGTCATTCGCCCGTCGTTCCAAACGATGACCGAAGAGGAGCGCGTAGTGTTTTCGGAGATAATCGTTGGATACCTTACCGAAGGCCATGGGGCGAAGCTGATTCAAGCATTAACTGAAGCAGCCAGCATCCGCGCCATCCGCCCTACCGACCTGTTCGAGATCGAAGTCCCGCCAGCGCTCGACCCGCGCACGCGCGAGTACAGCGAATCCATCAATCGCTTTGCCGAGGTCGTAGAAGCAAAGAAACAAGCCGAGACCGCTGTCGCCCAAGCCCAGCGCAACCTCGAAACCGCAAAGAAGGCCGTCACTCAGGTGGTCGACCAGGCCTGCGAATAGCGCATAGGCAGTAGAAACGTCTTAAGCCGCGTCAGGAACTGGTCCTGCCGCCGGCTAAACTATCTAGACTATTCCCATCCCGTGGTCTGAGGATTCCATTTGCACATATTCGCCGAACGGTCAAAGCACGGTACGTACAACCGATTGACGATCTCTTCTGCTCCAGTGATACTCCCCGCGAGATCAAGTACCCCCGCCTGCCTAGCCATCTTTACATACTGCGCAGAACCATTTTGTTTCCACCAGAGAGGCGCCACGAACTCTTCCGGCATTGCCACCTTGCGGACAGACGCTTCTTTCTCGACTCTCTCGATAAGTGTAGCCCCATCGATGAAGCAAGTTTTCGCGTACACCAAGATGTCGACTATATCCTTGATTCGCGAAGAGGCACGGCCCTCATGCGTCTCTATCATTGCGAGCAATTTATCTGCAAGGGCGCTCTCCACTCGGCATACTCGATAGTCGCAGACTGGGAGCCCCTCGATATTCAAACGATCGATCGGCGCGAGAACCTCAGGCTCAAGTCCCCGCACTTCATCAATTACCAAGTCAATTGAAATTGGCTGTAGCTTCTTGGTTCCCATAAAGGGGGTGAACCATACCTTAGCACCGCACCGATACTCATCTTCTTCTTTGATCTGCTCTGCACGATCAAAGACAAACGAAACGAAATCCTCCAGATCAATCGAAGCCGCCCGCACCAGATCGGCAACAGCCTCTTCGAGGCTCTCCTCTTGAGCAACCAAGTCAATATCTCTTGTGACACGCGCATCGAGCGTTCGCGCCAGGACGCTTTGACCACCTTTAAGCACAAAACGGCAGTCATCTTCTGAAAAAACGCGACATAGGAAGCGATGAAAGTAGAAACCAACGATTGCCCGATTAGTATCCATTGGTGATTCTCTTGCGGCATTCCTAACAGCCATCTCCAATGCGGCAGGCGTTTTGTACTTCACCATGTCCTCCGTTTCGCATTACCCGTTCAGTACCATCAGCAAAGGCGCCATCAGCTCGCGTCGTTTGGCGGTTTTAGAGTTCTCTTCTACAAGATCCTTCAGCCGTTGTATATCGAGTCCACGTCCAAGCGCGTCGTTATAGGCATCGATAATTAATGAGGGATCCTCGCAATCGAGGCAAAGATCGACAAGCGTGCGCTCGGGTTTAGTTACCGGCAGGCCGTCGAGCCAAACGATGTCCCGCTCAGCAATCTCGCGCTTTACAAAAGAAAGGGATTCGTTTCTTGTATTGATACGCATGGGCGCGGTCATCCTGTAGGGGGACAGATAGAAATCGCCCATTTGCTGCAGGTTCGCCGCTGTCGTACCGCTCACGGCGATGCCATCCCACTGACGTTTTCTCTCCCACGCGCAAAGGGAGGGATTGGTGAGCTTCCAAAAGGCGTTGAGTTCGTCGGTGTCTCGGCGCTGCGTTCCAGACATCCGGTAGGCGCCGTGGCATATCCGTTCAAGACGCCCTGCGCGGCATGAGTGCGCTAGCGCATCTCGAGAGATGTCCATGCGAGCCGCCTGGGCTGTGGTGAACACGCCCTCGCTCTCGGAAAGCTCGCTTATCGCCGCTATGTTGCTAAAGTACTTCATGCTGCAATTGTAGGATATTTTCATACTTTTGCAACGTGATTTTTGATCCATTAGATCCGTTTGCCTTGTTTACCCCATTTCTGACGCCGTTTTGCACCGGCACCCCATCCCCCGCTATTGAGGTCTAATACTTTTCCGCGAAGTGAACGGCTGTTTTTGGACCCCTGAAACATCCGCATTTTTCGGCGGCAAAATCGTGGGATTTCAGCATTGAAACCGCAGGAAGCGGCACCTCTAAAGTGTCGATGCTTCGGGGGTCCGTTTTCACTCATTCACTTCTCGGAAAAGTATTAGACCTCGCTATCAGCTATCCCAAAGATCAGACCGCCCCTCCTTCACGCCACGCAAAACCTGCCTTTTCTGCCCCTGCCCGCCTCCGCACCACCCAAAAACTCATCCAACATTAATCTTGGCTCAAGAATCGCTTAATCTATAACCTGCACTATAGAGTTCGACCAAGGGCGGGGCGGCGCAACGCAGACCGCCGAACGCAACGCTCGCGCCCGGGCAGATCGCCCGGCGTCGCGCCCATCGAACGAAAGGACAGGTCATGGACGACCTCGAAAAAGTTGAAACCATCCGCACCAAGTGCAACGTGAGCTACACCGACGCCAAGGCCGCGCTCGACGCCGCCGACGGCAACGTCCTGGACGCCATCATTTGGCTCGAGTCGCAGGGCAAGACGCAGACCACGTCGGCGCACGCCGCCACCGAGTCCGCACCAGCCGACGAGCCCTCGGCTGAGATGGTCGCCGCGCAGGTCGCCTACGAAAAGTCGAGCGAAAAGACCGACTTCTCCAAGAAGATGGACAGCGTGTGGGAGTACCTCAAAAAGCTCTTCCGTCTGAGCCTGGACACCAAGTTTATCGCCACGCGCCGCGACGCGATCATCCTCAACATTCCCATCCTGATTCCCATCGTCGCCCTGTTTGCCTGGGGCGCCACGATATGGCTGATGCTGCTTGGCTTGTTCTTTGGCATGCGCTACCGCATCGATAGCGACGGCGACGTGCCCGGCAGCATCAACAACCTGATGGACAGCGCTGCCAATGCCGCGGACGACATCAAGCAAAATCTGAACGACGACAAGTAATCGCAGACGGGGGCACGTATGGCACGGATCCTGATTGTAGAGGACGAGGAGAAAATCGCCCGCTTTGTGACGCTCGAGCTGGAGCACGAGGCTACCAGGTGGAGCACGCCGCCGATGGCCGCACCGCCGTTGACCTAGCGCTGGAGCGCGACTACGATCTGATTCTGCTCGATGTACTGCTGCCGCAGCTCAACGGCATGGAGGTGCTGCGGCGTGTCCGCAAGCACAAGGATGTGCCGGTGATCATGGTCACCGCGCGCGATGCCGTGATGGACAAGGTGGCCGGGCTCGACGCCGGTGCTGACGATTACCTGACCAAGCCGTTTGCCATTGAGGAGCTGTTCGCACGGATCCGCGTGGCGCTAAAGCGCTCGGAGGCTGTGCGGACGGCTTCGGGCGTAGCTGGCGTCGGCGCCGGAGCGGGCGTCGCGGGCGAGAAGGCCACCGCGATGCCCCCGGCCAGTGACATGGCCCAGACCCCTGCCTCGCCCTCCCCTGCCACACTCACCGTGGGATCGGTTGCGCTCGACCCCGACCGCCGCGAAGTCACGGTCGGCGGCTCGCCCATCGCGCTCACGGCCCGCGAGTTCGACGTCCTCGCCCTGCTTATGGCGCACGCCGGCACCGTGCTCACGCGCGAGCGCATCGCGCATGAGGCGCTAGGCTACGACTACGTGGGCGATACCAACAACGTCGATGTGCACATCGCACATTTGCGCGCCAAGATCGAAGACGCTGGCGGCGCCCGCATCATCCAGACCGTGCGCGGGGTGGGCTATGTCTGCCGCGCATAACGCCGAGGCCAAGCGCGTCACCTCCATCGCCCGCGCCATCAACTGGGGCTATATGTGGCGCCGCTTGATGAGCTACGTCTGGCTCGATCTGTTGCTGATGGTGATTGCGGCGGCGATCCTCGTCTATGGATACAACCAGACGCTGCCCGACAGCGCGTTTACCGCAGGCTGGATTCCCGGCGCCACCGTTCACGGCATGTCGCTGACGCCCGCACGCGGCTGGGACCTGACAACGCTCACCTATACCGTCGAGTTTGCGCGTACCACCAAGACCTTCCCCCTCGCGCAGGACCTCGTCGCGCTATGGCCTCTCTACCTTGTCGTTATGGGTTGGCAGGTCATCAGCGTGCTCAACATGCTCGGCGGCGCCCGCCGCGTGCGCCGCACCATGGCGCCGCTCAACGACCTTGCCTTGCGCGTGGACGAGCTCGGCCGTATGCAGCTCTCCGGCGGCAAGATGGAAACGCTGGAGCAGGCCATCGAGCGCGCAAGCGTCGACTCGCCGAGCGTCACCACCGGCGACGCCGACCTGGCAAGCATCGAGGTCGCACTCAACCGCCTGCTGCGCCAGATGCAAGAGGCCAAGCTGCAGCAGATGCGCTTTGTCAACGATGCGAGCCACGAGCTGCGCACGCCCATCGCGGTGATTCAGGGCTACGTGAACATGCTCGACCGCTGGGGTAAAAACGACCCGGACGTACTGGCAGAGTCCATCGCCTCGCTCAAGGCCGAAAGCGAGCACATGCAGGAGCTCGTGGAGCAGCTGCTGTTTTTGGCGCGCGGCGATGCCGGACGCACGGCCCTGCGGCATGCGAATACCAACCTGGCCGCACTGGTCGGCGAGGTATGCGAGGAGTCGCAGATGATCGATGCCGAGCACACGTATCGGCTGGCTTTTGACGCCTTGCTTGCCAGCGACCCGCGCTGCGACGCGCCCGTCGACGTGGCGCTCGTGAAGCAGGCTCTGCGCGTGATCGTGCAAAACGCCGCCAAGTACTCGGATGCGGGAACGACCGTCACATTTGGCATAACGCCCAATGCGGGCTTGGGCACGATCGACATAAGTGTTGAGGACGAGGGCATCGGCATGAACCAGGAATCCGCAGCTCACGCGTTTGAACGGTTCTACCGCGCCGACAATGCACGCGATGCCGGCGCACAGGCTCGGGTCTGGGGCTTGCCATTGCCAAGTGGATCGTCGACAGCATGGCGGTGTCATTGGCGTGACCTCAGTCGAGGGC
>JAQEDJ010000002.1 GCA_027669525.1 Coriobacteriaceae bacterium AM48-5
CGACTGCCTGGGCTGCGGCGGCATGCCCGAGGGCAGCTACACCAGTGGCGGCATGGACGTCATCATGAAGGACAACCTGTGCTGGCTCGCCGACGGCAAGAGCATTGCCGGCTCGGTGCTTACGCTTGCCCAGGGTGTCAAGAACATCGTCGACTGGGGCATCGCCAGCGCCGATATCGCCATTCGCATGGCAACCGAGGTGCCGGCACGCTCCGCGCACATCGAGGATAAGTGCGGCAGCATCATGCCGGGTCGCGACGCCGACTTTGTCGTGTTCGACCATGAGCTCACCCTCGTCGAGACGTATGTTGGCGGCCAGAGCGTCGGCAACGCCTTTACCGAGTAACGATAGAAAAAGACGGCGGGCCCGAATCTGCTCGGACCCGCCGTATGGGTTAAACGCTCAAAAGCACCTTCACAGTTACAGCTTGTTAGCAATCTTCTTTGCCGTGCGCTTAACGCCGGCCACCAGGCCTCCGGCAGGATGCTCCTTCTCGTATGCTAGGCGCTTCTCGCGCTTGGCGTACTCTTCGACGATGATGTCGCCATACTCGTCTTCGATCTTGTCGAAGAAGTCGACGGCACCCTTAATTTCCTCAGCGGTCGGGTGTCCCTTTTGGACACCGCCGGCGAGTTTGAACGGCCCCCACGTATCAAAGCCGGGGCAGCCGTAGACGCCCATAAAGATGGCCTGCCTCATGCGGCAGATGCCATCGATATCCTTGCCGTACCACTTGTTTTTGCCACCGTAGGTCATAAGGCCAAACACCTTGTCCTGCGGCTGCAGCACGTTCGTGAGCACGCGTGCCATGTCCTTGTCGATTTCGGAGTAATAGATGCCCGTGGCGACGCCGATCAGATGGTATTCGTGCAGGTCGGGGTACTCGTTTTTACCGAGTGACTTCACGTCGAGGGTATCGATTTCGGGGTGCGCCTCGACGATGGCGTCCACGAGCTTTTTCGTATTGCCGTGGTGGCGTGAGGCATAAAGGATGATGGTTCGCATAAGAAGGCCTTTCAGCTGTAATTGCATCAATGTCTGTATGGTACCCCGTTGCATGGCTGGGATACCGGACGCATCGATGAACGTGCGGGTTTGTCCTTTGGTCAGGGCCGAGACGGGTTCTTGCGAGCAAAAAGCAGTTGTTCGAAAGGATGGACAATGGAATACGCTCTCTCCAACGATTCGATTTCTATCAAGGTCTCCACGGCCGGCGGCTCGTTTACCTCGATTGAGGCTGGAGGTCGCGAGTACTTGTGGCAGGGTGATCCCGCGGTGTGGTTCGGTCAGGCGCCGGTCTGCTTTCCGATTTGCGGAGGCCTGCGTGATGGTAGCGCCATGACGTTTGCCGGGCATCACGTGAAGCTCGCTCGCCATGGGTTTGCGCGCAAGCAGGAGTGGAAGCTGCTGAGCCAAGGCGAGAACGAGCTGGCGATGTGCCTGGCTTCGGAGGATAACGCCGCGCTGCTGAGCGATTATCCGTATCCGTTTAAGCTTGTCGCCCGCTATACGCTCGAGGACGCCGCCGTGCGTGTCTCCTATGAGGTGACCAATGAAGGCACCGAGGACATGCCGTTCTTTATCGGTGGACACCCCGGCTTTAGGTGCCCGCTCGATGAGGGCGAGGTCTATACGGACTACGAGCTGCGCTTTGAGAAGGACGAGGCTGCGGAGCTCTGCACCGCCGTTCCTTCGACTGGCTTGATTGATGTGGCAAACCGCTCCAAGAACCCCATGGTGGGGAAGACGTTGCCCCTGTCGCACGAGCTCTTCGATTTTGCGGAGACCATCTTTGACGTGCTCGAGAGCCGTCAGGTCACGCTTTCCAAAAAGGGCGAGGACAAGGGCGTTCGCCTGAGCTTTGAGGGCTTCCCATATCTCATTGTGTGGAGCAAGCCCGAGGGCGATTTTGTGGCAGTTGAGCCTGGGGCGGCCTTTCGACCTGCTCCGATGAGGATGACGTGCTTGAGCATAAGCGCGGCTGCCTTGTCGCCAAGCCCAAGGAGACCGTCGTTCGCTCGTTCACGATTGAAATTCTGTAATTCCGTTTTGTCGACTCGTATCGCGAGGCACAAGGAGCCTGCGAGATAAGGAGCTAAAAATGATCCTCACCGTTACGATGAACCCGTCTGTCGATACGCGCTATCAGCTCGATGAGCTCGTTATCGACGACGTCAACCGTGTGACGCCCGAAAAGACCGCCGGCGGCAAGGGCCTCAACGTGGCCCGTGTTCTGGGTCAGCTGGGCGACGACGTCGTGGCAACCGGTCTGCTCGGCGGCCACATGGGCGCTTACATGGCTGAGCTCATGGACGCCAACGGTATTAACAACGACTTTGTGCCCATCAAGGGCGAGACCCGCATCTGCCTCAATATCCTTCATGCCGGCAACCAGACCGAGCTGCTCGAGAGCGGCCCGACAATTGCCCCCGAGGAGCTCGATGCCTTTACCGCCAAGTTTACCGAGCTTGCGAGCAAGGCCGACGTCGTCACCATCTCGGGTTCGCTGCCCCGCGGTGTCGAGGCAGACTACTATGCCAAGATCACGGGCATTGCCGAGAACGCCGGTGCCAAGGTGCTGCTCGATACCTCGGGTGCTTCGCTCGAGGCCGCCCTTAAGTCCGAAATAAAGCCCGAGCTGGTCAAGCCTAACCTGACCGAGATCAACGGCCTTTTGGGTACGAGCTTTACCACCGACGATGTGGACGAGCTCCGCGCCGCGCTCGCCTCTGATGCCCGCTTCTCCGATATCCCCTGGGTCGTCGTGTCCATGGGCGCTGCCGGCTCCGTTGGCTTCCACAATGGCCGTGCGTTCCGCGCAAAGACGCCCGATATCCCTGCCGTTAACGCCACGGGCTCTGGTGACTCCACTATCGCTGGCTTCGCGCATGCCATTGCTGCTGGCGCGGACGACGAGACGGTGCTGCGTACCGCCAACACCTGCGGCAAGCTCAATGCCATGGATCCCATGACCGGCCATCTGGTCATGGACCGTTGGGACGAGGTCTACAACGGCGTTGTCGTGACCGAGCTGTAAAAGCCTGGGCGTTGGCCCCGGCATTGCTTGCTAGCTCATGTCGACGACAAGTGCGGTAGCATTATGCTGGGGCGCGACGCCGAGTTTGTCGTGTTCAATCCCGACCTTACCCTGGTCGAGGCGTATGTGGGTGGCAACAGCGCCGGTAACGCGTTTGCCGAGTAGCCGCCAAAGAAGCGATCCGAGAGGGGATTTAGATGATTTACGGTGCATTGGGCGATATCGAGGAGTACCGCGGAATGCTCAAGGGCCTCGACGTGCTGATCGACTGGCTCGAGGAGAACGACCCGGCACAGCTCGAGGTCGGCAGCCATCCGATTTTGGGTGAGAAGGTCTTTGCGAACGTCATGTCTCCCACGACGCGTCCCGAGGCTGAGGCTCACTATGAGACGCATCAGCGCTATCACGACCTGCAGATCGACGTCGAGGGTCGCGAGGCCTTCAAGGTCGCTACGGGCAGCCTGACGCTGGTCCAGGAGTTTGACGAGAAGGACGACTATGATCTGGTCGATTCCGACGCCTCGATCGCCGGCGATCTTGCCGACGACAAATTCGCGCTGTTCGTTGCCGGCGAGCCCCACATGCCCACGCTCGAGTTCCCGGGCGATGGCGCACAGCCGGTCAAGAAGATCTGCTTTAAGTTGCTTGCCGACGCCTACTGGGAGGAGTAGCGAGCTGCTCGGCTGAGCTGTTCGTCTGATGGCGTGATTCCCCTAGGGAAATCACGCTAGGACCCCGCCAAACGGGTTTTCCCTAGGGAAATCACGTTTGGCGGGGTTTTCTGTTTTTGAATAGGGAAGCCTTATTTATTTGCGAAGAACATCGGCTAGCCGCAGGATTGAAATCATCGACCGATAAGTGAGTTCCACTTTTTCGCCCGCAAGCAGTCGTTTCGAGCCAATCTCATCTAGCCCCACAAGCCGAGAAAACAGCGGGCCGCTCATCGTGCCCTCGTCAATTGATTCCCTTATGGTCTTCAAAACGTCCGTATCATGAAGCGATGCCGAGCTGTAGGGGGCAACACGAGCGGAACTCTCAATTAACGACGAGACAAAAGGATGGAGATGCTTTGGACATAGTCCATCAAACACCACATCCCCATCGTCGTTCGAGCCGACCAGGCGCCAAGTATAGTGATCGACCCAGTCATCTCCGTCATATATGGCGTTCATGAGCAACTTCCCGTCTAGAGAGAGAAACCTATTTGGACATCGGGGCGCAAGACCGCAATCCATATCGGGCCTCCAGCAGCTCCAACCCAACGCACCACATAGGTTCCCTTTCGTACATGTGTATCAATCTGCCCCGAAATGCCGGTGAATGCAATTCCAGACCCGTTTGTCGGATAGCAATCGACGTATTTTTGTTTTCCGCTCACAACCTTGTATAGATATATCGTTCCAGCAAAAGAGAAGGGATCGTTCGCAATTTTGTCCGGAAGAACTTGCCACCTCAAAATCCCGCTACCAATATGGTCAAGCTTGACCGTTCCGCCGTCCCCCTCAAAAGTGGCAAGGGGATTTACCCCAGACTGAGAGTCGGCATCGCCCTCCTTAGCAGTTATCAGCAGGCTGCCCGTATAAGACTGCTGAGGCTCACCTTCAGGACAGGCAGCCTCGGCCCAAGAAGGGCCACTCAGGCAGAACAGTCCGAGCAGCATCAATACCAACAAAAGAAAACCCTTAGTTCTTTTCATCTCTATCCCCAACGTCTCTCGACATTTGTATATCGTGACTATTTTAGATCTATATGGCCAATTCGAGCCCTCGCCATGGCATTTGTTGCACTGGGTTTCTTTTCATTAATTTTTCACTTTGGTAAATCCCCGCCCCTAAGCATTAAACCCGAAGTCCACCGAGTGGGCCGCCGTTGACGTGGCGATGTTTGGATTGGCGCGCACGCACTCAAAATCGGCAACAAAAAAGCCGCCCGAAGGCGGCTATCTTGTGTAATGGAGCCAGCGACCGGGCTCGAACCGGTGACCCCCGCTTTACGAGAGCGGTGCTCTACCAACTGAGCTACGCTGGCGGCCATGTGGTGACGCAACTGAAGCGTCAACGGCTGTCTATGATACGGGACATCGCACATCCGCGCAAGTGCTCTTACGGCTTTTCTCACTTTAAATGCACTAATATTGGAGACGTGGTGTCTACGGCGTTCATTTGGCGCTTGACTTGCTGTTGAGTTGGTGACTGACGTCCCGCTCGTATGGGTCTCAAACAGAATGGGGCAGCCATGGCTCAACCCAAGATTCTTCTTACGCGTATCGATGACCGTTTCATTTACGGGCAAGACGTTGAGCTGTGGAACGAAGCCGTGGGTTCCAATCTTGTCTTAATCGTCAACGATGAGATCGCGGCGGATTCGCGCCAATGGGCACCCATGAGGGTGGCGGCGCCAGAAGGCGTTTGGACGCGGTTTTTCTCGGTGCAAAGGACCATCGACATCATTTATACCGCAACGCCGCGCCAATGGATTCTCATCATGGTGGCGTCGCCCACGGATGCACTCGCGCTGGTTAAGGGCGGTGTGCCAATAACCAAGATCAGCATCGGCCATATGCGGGCGAGGGAGGGCAAGCGCTCTGCAACGCCTGCCATTGCCGTAGACGATACGGACATCGCCGCCTTCAAAGAGTTGCAAAAGCTCGGCATAGAGCTAGAAATCCGTTATCTCCCCAGTTCCGCCCCCGACCCCATTGGCAATCTGTTCAACTGATCCCTTGGGGACGGAGGAAAACGGATCATTTTGCCCTTGCGAGGGATGCGCGCGATGCCGCCTGTCAAAAACAATGCCCATTTACTACGTTTGGTCGGCTATCGCCGAGCATGTCGAATTTGAGAAAAACAAAACCGCAGGTAGACGGCTTGCGAATTTAACAAAACCCGGTGCATGGTCGAGCACCCCGGGCTAAACGTAGTAAATGGGCATAGTTTTGATATGTCACTCATACAGTCACAGCGAAAATGAGCCAAAAGATGAAAAAACGCCCGTCGGCGGTGGTGCCGGCGGGCGTTGCTGTGCGATATGTCGCGTTGTGGGCTTAGTGCCTCATAAAGTGATATTCGATCACATTGCTATAGGGATGACCCGGCCCCACGATGCCCTGGGGGAACAGCGGGCGGTGCGGCGTGTCGGGGTACATCTCGGCCTCGAGGGCAAAGCCGGCGCCCCAACCATAGTTGGCGTCGTCCTTGGCGTGCTCGTCGCCCAGCCAGTTGCCGGTGTAGAGCTGCACGCCCGGGGCAGTGGTGTAGTAGTCCATCTCACGACCGGTCCACATCTCCTCGACGTGCATCGCGCGGCGCAGGTTGCGGCCGTACTGATAGCCATCGATGCACAGGCAGTGATCGTAGCCACGGGCCTGCTTGATCTGCGGGTCGTCGGCCTCCATGCCGGGTGCGACGGGGCGAAGCTCGCGAAAGTCAAACGGTGTTCCCTCGACCGGAGCAATCTCGCCGGTGGGGATGTTCTGCTCGTTAATGGGCAGGTAGTGGGCGGCGTTGGCGACAAAGAAATGTTCGCAGTCCATGCCGGCGTTATGGCCTGCAAGGTTAAAGTACGTGTGGTTGGTCATGGACACGTAGGTGGCGCGGTCGCTCTCGCAGCCATAATCGATGCGGAAGACGCCGGTGCGCGTAACGGTAAACACGGCCGTAAAGGTTCGGTTGCCGGGCAGGCCCAGCTCGCCGTCCTTAAGCGAGGTGGTCATGCGCACGGCGTTATGGACCTCGTCGAGCTCAACATCCCACACACGTTTGTGCAGGCCGTGCTCAAGGTCGCTGTGCAGGTTGTTGGCGCCCTCGTTGGCGGGCATATGCCAGTCCGTGCCGTCGATGGCGATCGTGGCGCCAGCGGTGCGGTTTGCCACAGGGCCGATGGTCGCGCCAAAGCAGGCGGGGTTGTCAAAGTAATCCTCGAGCTTATCGAAGCCCAGCACCACATCGCGCACGTTGCCGGGAATGTCGGGCACATCGATACCAAGCACCGAGGCGCCATAGTCCATAATGCGAACGCAGATCTCGGGCCCGTCGAGGGTGTAACGATGAACGGGGGTACCGCACGGCGCGGTGCCGAAAAGCTCGGAAGTGATCATTTGGTTCCTAACATCGAGGTATTTCCGACAAACTGTAGCGCGAACAGGCGAGATTATCACTACACCCCACTAAAGCTGGGGGCATTTTTCTCAAAAAAGTGATGATTGGAGCTGTGCGGGCGTTCATTTTTGACGCGTACGAGTCTGATACAATTTGTTCGTTACTGTTTGAATGATATGCGCGCAAAGAACGGCGAGGATTCATCGTGATTAAGGCAGAGCGTCAGGATAAGGTTCGTCAGCTGCTCGAGGAGCAGGGCACGGTTTCGGTTAAAGAGATTTCTGATGCGTTAGGCGTCTCGGATATGACGATCCGCCGCGATCTTGAGGAGCTTGCGAGCCTAGGCGAGATCGAGCGCGTGCACGGCGGAGCCCGCAGTGCACAGGGCCGTCCCCACGCTATGCTGCGCCATGAGTACTCGCACAGCGAAAAGCGCACCAAGCATGCCGAGGAAAAGCTGCAGATCGCACGCCGCGCTGTGGAGCTTATCGAGGAAGGCTCGACCATCTTTTTGGGCCCGGGCACCACGGTTGAGCAGATGGCCTCGATGCTGCCGGCGTTTCGCCTGCGCATTGTGACCAATTCGCTTTCGGTGTTTAACCTGCTCGAGGCGCGCGAAGACTGCGACCTGTGCCTCGTGGGCGGCATGTATCGCCGTCGCACCGCCGCCTTTGTGGGCCCCATGGCCGAGGACACCCTGCGCGCGCTGGGCATCGATGCGGCGTTTATCGGCGCTAATGGCATTTTGGACGGCGACGTGTCCACGTCTAACATGGAAGAGGGCCGCATCCAGCAGCTCGCCTTTAGCAAGGCTGACTCGCGCTATCTGATCGCCGACTCCAGCAAGATCGGCAAGCGCGACTTCTACACCTTCTGCCGCCTGGACAATTTGGACGCCGTGGTGTGCGAGCCGGGTATTGCTGATGGAGATCGCGCCGCCATCGAGGAGCACACGCAGGTCATCTGCTAGTTCGTACTGCGGGAGATATCTTAGACCAAGCGGGCGTAGTCCTGTGACTGGTGAAAGACGTGGGCAATATAGATTGTTTCGTGCTCAAACTTGTATAGACACACGTAGTTGTTGACGGGAAACGATCGGTAATTACGTGCCGCCAGCTCTTGCATGTGTGAGAGAGGTCGTAGGAGCGGCTGCTCGCGAAGCAAATCAAGCTGATATTCAAACTCGGCGACAAAATTGCCCGCTGCGCGCGGATTCTTGAGGATTTGGGCAAGGTATCCGACGATACTCTCGTACTCATATCGCGCGCTTTTGAGTATTACGACGTTATAGGTCATATTTGTCTCGTATCGAAGCCGCGAAGGATTCGTAGTCGCTGTAGTCGCCTTGCGATATTTCGTCTTCTGCCAACATCATACGAGACAACAGTTTTGCCTTGGCGATCTCTTCTTGCATGAGGCGATACTGGTCGCTGCTGATGCAGTGCATGGCCTCGTAGCCGTTCTTAGTTACGGTGACGTCGCGCTCAGACTCAACAAGTGCGGTGAATGTGGCAGTGTCCTTCATGTCTCGGACGGGCACACAGATGGGCATAAGTATCTCCTTCGCATTGGGACATAATTGTACCACGCCGTATCGAATAGTCGGCATCGTTGAATTGTCTTGATCTGTAACAGATAGACGCCCAAAACCGGGTTTAGTGTTACAGACCGAGACGGCTCGGCATAGCATCCGTTATACATGAAGCTCGGTATTATTGTATGTTTAGACATTGCAATGGTCGGTATTTTTGTAGCTATAAGCTCATTTAAAGCTCGGTATTTTTGTATTATTAGATATATCTGAAGGTCGGTATTTTTGTAAACTAGCACGTAAATTATGCTGAGGTGAGATTATGTTTAAACGGAAGGCATATGATCGTCTGCAGGAGTGGAAAGAACGCTCGCAAGGGCGCACTGCGGTGCTTATTGAGGGTGCAAGACGCGTTGGCAAAACGACGCTCGTCAAGTGCTTCGCGCAAAATGAATACAAGGATTATCTGTACATTGACTTTTCGGCTGCTAGCAAAACCACGCTCGATATATTTCTGAACCATCGTGAAGATGTCGATCTTTTTTTACGCATGCTTCAGCTGCAGTATGGTAAGGCCCTCGAACCGAGAGAGTCGCTGGTCATTTTTGATGAAGTGCAGCGGTTTCCCATCGCGCGCGAATACATAAAGCATCTTGTAGAAGACGGCAGATTTGATTACATCGAGACAGGCTCTCTTGTCTCCATCAAAAAGAATGTCGATAGCATTGTCATACCGTCAGAGGAAGAAAGAATCCCTCTCGAGCCCCTCGATTTTGAGGAGTATCTTTGGGCGACCGGAAAAGATCTTTATGCAGAAGAGATCCGTAAAGCGCGCGAATCTCGGACCGCGCTTCCGGACGGCGTTCATGCGACGTGCATGAGATTATTTGATGAGTATATGCTTGTCGGTGGTATGCCTCAGTCGGTCGACTCCTTTGTGGCAGAGAATGATTTTAGAGGATGCGACAGGGTTAAACGGCAGATTATCGCACTGTACAGGGAGGACATTGCCAAGTTTGGAGGTTCGGACGCTAGACGTGCGCGGGCGGTTTATGACGATATTCCGGGTCAATTATCTGCGGCAAATAAACGGTTCAAATTTGACAGCTTGGAGAAGGGGTCCCGTTTTGAGACATATGAGTCGGCGTTAATCTGGCTTGAGGATGCGCGACTGATTAACCGTTGCTATTTATGCAGTGATCCGAGCGTGGGTTACCGCCTGCACGAGGACGCGTCTTCGCTTAAATGCTATATGGCGGACACGGGATTGCTCGTGAGCTTGGCGTTTGATGATGGTCCGGACCTTATGGATGTTCATAGAGACATTCAATTTGGAAGAATTTCAATTAATAAAGGAATGCTAATCGAGAACATCGTGGCGCAGCAGCTTAAGAGTCTGGGGCATTCGCTTTTTTTATTACAGCTGGCAGGAGCCTTCCAAAACAGAGGGGAGTCGGCCCAGAACGCGTGAAATTGATTTTCTTGTTTCGCGCGGCTTTGAAGACGCGGCTGGAAAACCGCGGGTCACTCCTGTTGAAGTTAAATCTTCCAAATCGTATTCAACAATCTCGCTTGACGATTTCGGCAGACGATTCGAACGACGAGTCGGAGAAGAGATAGTTCTTCACCCAAAACAGCTCAGGGCTGAAGGGCATAGGATATATCTACCTCTGTATATGACGATCTTTATCTGATCGGTGGAATGCGGCCAAAAAGGGGGCATGCGGCTGAGATTGTCAGCCCGGTCTATTTTATTTGTCTCGATCTGTAACAGCTAGGGGCGAAAACACAAGCTAGTTGTTACAGATTTAGATTGAAGGGATTGGCTCGCACGTTTATCTAAATCTGTAACAACTAGACGTCCAAAACCGGGTTAAGTGTTACAGATTTAGATATTTCGGCCCGGCCTCCACGTTTGTCTCAATCTGTAACAGGTGGGACCGAAAAACTCGGCTAGATGTTACAGATTGAGACAAACGGACCTCGACCCGCTCAAAAACACAAAGACCGGGGGCGGCGCGCCGTGTGACGTGCCGCCCCCGGTTGAGAAATGGGGACAGGTTATGTGGGCAGGCAACCCCGCTAGTCGCTAGTCCAGACGACGGGTCTGCGCCACGTGCTTGTACCAGTAGGCGCTCGCCTTGGGCGTGCGCTTCTGGGTTTCAAAGTCTACGTAGAAGAAGCCATAGCGCTTGTTGTAGCCGTTGGTCCAGGAGAACTGGTCCTGCAGACTCCACAGGAAGTAGCCGCCCACGTTGACGCCCACCTCCATGGCCTTAAGCAGCCAGCGCAGGTGCTGCTCGATGTAGTCGATGCGCGGCTGGTCGTCCACAAAGCCGTCCTTGTAGGGGTCCTTGTAGCCCATACCGTTTTCGGTAATGAAAATCTGCTTGTAGTTGGGGTAGCGCTGCTTAATGTAGACGAGCAGATCGAACAGGCCCTCGGGATAGATGATCCAATCCCAGTCGGTGGTGGGGATGCCGGGCTTGTTCACGTGCTCGCCAATGCCCTTGACGCGCCAGCGGCCGGTACCCTTCTCGCCCGTGCCGTTGTGGTGCAGGTCGTTCTCGCCGTCGTAGGCCTTGAGGAAACGGCACTGGTAGTTGTTGACGCCAGGTAATCGTTGTAGAGCGCAGCCTCGCGCATGATTTCCAGATCATCGTCCAGGATCTCGATGGCGCCGCCCGAGACGGCAGCCAGGCGGTTGGCGCACTCGAGGGTGTCGGGAGCATAGTCCCCGCGGAAGGTGGCGTCGAGCAAGAACTGGTTCTGCAGCACGTGCTCGTTATTGGCGGCCTTGATGTCGGCGGGGTCGTTCTCGTTGAGCGGATACTTAAACTCCAGCGATTGAATGACGCCGATCTTGCCCTTAAAACCGCCGTTGTGGAAGGCCAGCACGGCCTTGGCGTGGGCGAGCATCATGTTGTGCTCGCACTGGAAGGCCTCGGCCAGATGAGCTTTGACGCCGCCGGGGAAGGTACCCTCGATGTAGGTGTTGGAGGCGTCGGCCCAGATCTCGTTAAAGGTGAACCAGTAGGTCACCTGGTCGGCGTACTCCTTAAAGCAGAAGGTGGCAAAGTCCACAAAGGCATCGATGGTCTCGCGGTTGAGGAAGTCGCCCTTCTCAAAGAGGGGAAGCGGCGTGTCAAAGTGATGCAGCGTGACGAACGGCTCAACATGGTGCTTATGGCACTCGGCAAAGAGATCGTGGTAGAACTGGACGCCTCGGGGTTGATTTCGCCGGTGCCGTTGGGGAAGATGCGGCTCCAGGCAATGGAGAGGCGAATGCCGTTGATGCCAAACTCCTCGCACAGCTCCAGGTCGACGGGGTACTGGTTGTAGAAGTCCGAAGCGGGATCGGGAGAGAAACGGCCTTGGGCTTCCAGAAAGTCGTCCCAGGCAACCTTGCCCTTACCGTGAGTGCGGGTCTCGCCCTCTACCTGGTAGGCAGCAGTGGCGCCGCCAAAGACAAAGTCCTCGGGAAACTGCGCAGGCGGGTTGGTGACGCTAGCAGGGTTAACGGACATGATGATCCAATCGTCTAAATCGAAGGGCCAGCCGGTCTTGGATGGTCGGCTGGCCCTAGGCGTTACTTACTTCGAAAGCTGCTCGGAGACGAAGGCGAGAGACTTGTCGCCGTTCTGGGAGAGCTCGATGTACTGCTTACCGCGGCAGGCGACGCACTTGTTGCCCACGCGCTCGCAGTCTTTCTGCAGGTCGGCCAGGTAGCTTGCGGCCTGCGGGGCCAGGACGACCAGGTCAAAGTCGGGGAGCATGTCGACGTGGTTGCCATAGGCCTCGGCAGCGGTCTCCAGATTGATGCCGCGCTCCTTGGCAGCCTTGGCCAGCGCGTTGGCGAGCAGGCCCGAGGTTCCGCCACCCTGGCAGAGCACGAGCACACGCTTGCCGTTGAGGTCGCTGGCGGTCGTTGCCTCGGCAGCGGGTGCTGTGGAAGCGGTGGGGGCGTCGGCCTTCACGGCCTCGGCCGCGGCGCCGGCGGCAACGCTCTTGGCATCGGCCTTGCCCTGGAAGGCGTCGTTGAGCTTGGCGGCCTTCTCGGCGTTCTTGGCGGCGAGCTCCTCCTGGGAGATCTCGGCCTCCTCGGCGCACTTCTGGGCGTCATAGGCACGGAAGAACGGATAGTACAGGACAAAGTCGACGATCAGGATAAGGGCGAGCATCACAAAGGCGAGCGGCTGGAAGCCCAGGCCCATGATGGTACCGATGGGGCCGGGGACGGTCCAAGGCAGGGTGTACATAAAGCCGTTCATGCCCAAGAAGTCGATAAAGACCTTGAGGATCCAGATGTTGACGATCGGGGCAAAGACAAACGGGACAAAGAAGACGGGGTTGAGCACGATGGGTGCGGCGAACAGCAGCGGCTCGTTGACGGCAAAGCAGACCGGGACGATGGCGGCCTTACCGACGGCGCGCATCTCCTGAGACTTGGCCAGGAAGCAGAACATAAAGACCAGGACGAGCGTGGCGCCGGTGCCGCCCATGCAGACGACGAAGTACTGGGCACCCTGGGTCAGGACAGCGGAAGCGTGCTGGCCAGCTTGGAACGCAGCCAGGTTGTCGGTCATGTTGGCAACGAGAGCGGCGGCGATGGCGGGCTCGACGATCGAGGGGCCGTGGACGCCGACGAACCAGAACAGGCTCATGGCACCGTAGATCACAGCGAGGCCGATGTAGCCGTCGGCGGCGGTGAACAGGGGCTGGAACACCTGGATGACGCCCTGGGCAAAGCAGAAGCCAAAGGCAGCGCGGAAGACGATGTCAAAGACCCAAAAGACGGTGATGCAGACGGAGAAGGGGATGATGTCCTTAAAGGTCTGCGAAATGTTGGGCGGAACCTGCTCGGGCATCTTGACGGTGATGTTGCGCTTAATAAAGAACTTGTAGATGATGCCGGTCACAAATGCAGCGATGAAGGCAGTCAGCAGGCCTTTGGAACCAAGATAGGTGGTGTTGAAGCCGCTGGCGGCGTCCGTGGCGATCGTGTCGCTCGAAAGGAGCAAGAAGCCGATGATGGCCGCGCACATGCACGAGATGAAGTTGATCTGGTTGTTCTTGGGTAGATCGCGGTTCTGGGCGTCGGCGAAGTGCTTGGCCGTGGTGGCGGCGCAGGCGATGGCCAGGATGCCCATGGAGTAGTTGTAGCACTTCCACAGGGCGTTGTTGATGTCATCGGGCCAGTAGAAACCCCAGATGTTGGGGACCGAGGCTACCAGGCAGAAGATGGACGAGAAGATGATGATGGGGATGACGGAGATAAAGCCGTCGCGAATCGCCTTGAGGTACTTGTTGCGGGCGATCGCGTTGAAAAAGGGCTGGCCTTTTTCGATGGTGGCGATGAGTTGCTCCATGCAAAGCTCCTAAGAGTCGGTGGGTTAGCAACGATGGTAGCTTTTGACGTCTAGTTGCCAAAATGTTGACGTTGCCATTTTGCGACACAAAAAAAGATGTGAATCGGTGGCCCCTGTGCCTGTAGACCGTCGATTCCTTGCGTGTAAACGATTGAGCCGCCCGGTGGCTCTGTGTTTGCACAATGGCAACGTTAACATTTGGGCGACAAAAGCCGTTCGTGGAAGCGGGATTGTCGGTGAACGGTAGGTTTTGGGTGGTGAGCGTATTGAGGGGGAGGCGTTGGATATACTTGAAGACGTTTAAAATGACTGCGCAGGATGCCGTCAATGGCATCGTTGACATAGAAAGATCGACCTATGGCCGCTGTTAAAAAATCGGTATCCGTCAAAGATGTGGCGCGCCTCGCGGGCGTCTCGGAGCAGACGGTCTCGCGCACCGTGCACGATTCGCCCAGCGTGCGCCCCGAGACCAAGGAGCGCGTGCGCGCCGCCATGCGCGAACTCGGCTATCGTCCAAACTTCGCCGGCCGGTCGCTGCGCCGCGGCAAGTTCAAGACGGTCGGCGTCGCCATGTTCAACATTACCGGTACCGCAACCTCGACCGCATGGAGGGCTTTGCCGCCGCCGCCGACAAACACGGCTATGCCATCACCCTTACTAAAGTAGATGGACACCCCTATACCCTCGAGAGTGCATCGTCGCGCATGAGCGCGCTGCCGGTGGATGGCATGGTTGTGATCATGAATCGCATGCCGGCGGACTTTGGCACCTTCGAGCCGCTGCCCGGTATGCAGACGGTGCTCGTTACCATGCTGGAGCACCCGCTCTGTTCAACGGTCGATAACGACCAGTTCGATTGCTCGCGCCAGGTGGTCGAGTACTTGCTGGTGCAGGGGCACAAGACCGTGCACTTTATCTCATGCCCCGAGCGCTCGCTTTCGGGCATGCAGCGCGAGGAAGGCTGGCGTGAGACACTGCGCGCACATGGTATTGAGCCGCCGCGACTCGTCCGTGGCGATTGGACGGCACAGAGCGGATATGCTGCCGGTCAGGCTCTAGCGGACGATCCGACCTGTACCGCCATCTATGCTTCCAACGATGCCATGGCCTACGGCTGCATTCGCGGGCTCGAGTCGCGCGGGAAGCGCGTGCCCCAGGACGTGAGCGTAGTGGGTGTTGACGATAGTCTGGGCGACATCGTGCCCGACCGTCGCCTGACCACGGTGCGCTTTGACAACAAGCGCGTCGGCATGTGGCTGTCGACAAGATTGCCGGCGCCCAGGGGGGTGCGTCTGGCGTGGAGCACATGCTGATCCCCGGCATGCTCGTAGAGGGTGATACGGTGCGCGATGTACGCTAGGGTGTGGACCTGTTTGGGTTGCCACTAATTGTGTTCGATATTGTTCGCATTGGTTAAAAAACCGTTCACGGGCGAAAATCGACCGTTCATAGCTCGAAATTGCGTTTTGCATTGTTCTGTTTTGTTTGAATGTTAATGTTTCTGTCATACACAACGCAGCGCGTATGCCCGGACGCGATGCTCTCCATTGGTTCATATGTGAAAGGAACGCAATATGGCAACCAAAGAAGAAATCTCGATGGTTGGATTCGAGATCGTCGCATACGCGGGTGACGCCCAGACTGATCTGCTTGCAGCGCTCGATGCTGCTCGCGAGGGTGATTTTGAGAAGGCCGAACAGCTGCACAAGGATGCGAGCGATGCACTCATTGGCGCCCACGACACGCAGACCAAGCTGCTTTCGCAGGAGGCCGGCGGCGGCGAGATGGAGATGACCTTCATCATGGCCCACGCTCAGGACACCCTCATGACCACCATGATCTTGGAGAAGCAGACCCGCTTTACCATCGATGCCTACAAGCGCATCGCTGAACTCGAGGCCAAGCTCGCCTAACGAGCTCGCACAACCTCGTCCCCTTCCAAAAACCCTGCCGCTATCCGCGGCAGGGTTTTTTGTATCCCACCTATCTAGGTTGCGGCGAAATAGGGGCCGACAGCCCCAAATGACCCGCTTTTCCCGTCCCCGGAGGATCGGTTGGCAGCGCTCGCCACGAAACTGGCTCATCTACTACGTTTAACCCGATACCCTCGAACACACTCGAGTTTCATGAAAAATCGCAGGACTTCTACCTGCGGTTTTGTTTTTTCGTTTTGTGGCATGGTCGGGGATGGGCGGTTAAACGTAGTAGATGGGCCCATTTCATGGCGGGCTGGTCATGCAGCAGCCTGTTGCGCCTCCTGCCGTTCGGTTTTTCGATGGGTGGGTATACTTTCCACCGCAATACAGGCCGGACTGAGGAGGTATCCAAATGCCGGATAACGGGTCAATACAAAAAAGAGACGCGCACGAGATGGCTCATGGGCGTCCTGTCCAGATAACCGAGCACACGACGGTAACCGAGCTGCAGCCCAGCCTGTCCGATGTCGTGTGCGCAAACAAAAAGCTGCAGATTGGCTTTATCGTTGCACTCGTGGTACTGGCGCTGCTGTCGGGCTTTGTGGCTCGTCCGCATTTTGCCGATACCAAAACATGGGACTCCACCATCGAGGTCATCGACCAAAAGAAGGGCAACGTTTTGGCGCTCACGACCTCGTGCGTGGCGCTGTCTGCGGGCATTACCGCGCTGCCGGGTGATACGGGAACGCCGGTTGCCGAGCAGCTCGCGCAGCTTTCGGGTAACTTGGGCATCGTGCTTGCCGTGCTCTACCTAGAGAAATATTTGCTCACGATTTTGTGGTCGGTTGGCTTGGGCATCTTAATCCCGTTTGCGCTGGTGCTCTTTGCGGTCTCGCTTGGCATTCACGGGCGCTGGAGCACGAGCGCTGTCCTGCGCCGCGTGGCGACCCGCGTGCTGGTGGTTGCCGTGATCGGCATGGCCTTGGTGCCTGCAAGCGTATGGGTGTCGCAAAAGGTCGACGAGACGTATCGGGTGAGCATCGAAGCGGCCGAGCAAAAGGCGGCCGACGCTGCGGGTGCGGCAGACGGCAATAGCTCCAAAACGAGCAAGAAAAAGTCCGAGTCCACAGAATCCAAGAACGTGCTTGAGCAGCTTGCCGACGGTGCCTCGGGTCTTGTCGCGTCGGTGACCAACGGCGCCAAACAGATGACCGATGAGATTGTGCAACAGGTGACCGATCTGATCGAAGGCGTCATCGTGATGATTGTGACTTCGTGCGTTATTCCATTGCTGGTGCTCGCGGCGTTTCTGTGGCTGGGGCACACGCTGCTGGGGATCGATATTTCCGGCCCGGCGAACTATTTAACGGGACGTTTTCTGAGCGCTCCGTCCAAACATGCCAAGAAGAGCGGGCAGTCTGAGTAGGCGGCAAAGCGATCTTTGGAAGATCAACCGTAAGAAGGGCGGCCGAGACACGTTCTCGGCCGCCCTTTTGTTTGTTGAACACATGGTCGCTACGTCTGCGCCGGGCTCAAACGGTCGGCAATCAACCGTAAACGGTATTTGTTCAAAAAAGAACAAAGTTAAACAAATAATGGTTGCAACCTATGTTCGAATGTGTTCAAATAAACATGAACAGTGAAGAACCGCACATTCAGATGCCCGGACCTGAGCGCGATTCAACACTTCCAAACAGAAACTACGCACCTGCGTATCTCTCAAGGAGGATGTCATGAGGGTTGTAATCGCTTCCGATGCCGACGGTATGTCGATGAAGGAGTCCATCAAGGAGATGCTCATCGCCGACGGTCACGAGGTCGTCGACTATTCCGAGACCCCTGCCGCGGACTTTGTCGATTCCGCCACCGCCGTTGCTAAGGACCTGCTGGAGCACAAGGATTCCCAGGGCTTCGCATTCGATAAGTACGGCGTCGGCTCTTATATGGCTGCCGTCAAGATCAAGGGCATGGTCGTCGCCAACATTTCCGACGAGCGTTCCGCTTACATGACCCGCGAGCACAACGGCTCGCGCATGGTCACCATGGGCCCGGGCGTTGTGGGCACCGAGGTTGCCAAGAAGATTGCCCGCGAGTTCCTGCGCGCCCAGTACGCCGGCGGCCGTCACCAGATCCGTGTCGACATGCTCAACAAGATGGCCTAACGAGAGCCACCGAGAACTCGAACTTCTATCTCAACTTGTGAATTCAGACGAAAGGACGTTCTGATGAAGAAGACCATCGCAATCGGTTGCGACCATATCGTTACGGACGAGAAGATCTATCTGGCCGACCGCCTGGAGCAGGCTGGCTACAAGGTGCTCGACTGCGGCACCTACAGCCACACCCGTACGCACTATCCCATCTACGGTAAGGCCGTGGGCGAGGCTGTTGCCAGCGGCAAGGCCGACTTTGGCGTGGCCCTGTGCGGCACCGGCATCGGCATCACCAACGCCGTCAACAAGGTTCCCGGCGCCCGCTGCGCCCTGGTTCGCGACATGACCTCTGCCCTGTATGCCCGTCGCGAGCTCAACGCCAACATCGTGGGCTTTGGCGGCAAGATCACCGGCGAGTTCCTGATGGCCGACATCATGCTTGCCTTCCTGGAGGAGCCCTACGAGAAGACCCCCGAGCACGATGCCCTGATCGCCAAGATCGATGCCTGCAATAAGGCCGACGCTGAGGCTCAGGCTGACCCGCACTTCTTTGACGAGTTCCTCGAGAAGTGGGACCGCGGCGAATACCACGACTAAGGAGGTTACGCGGTTTTACCAAACCGCGTAACGGGTCGACGCTGCGAAGCCATCTGGCGGGCAATCTGCCGTTCAGCTTCGGCGGCATGACCAGAAGGTCAATGCCGCCTCGCTTCACGGCACCTTGCCTCGCCAGCTGGCTTCTCGCTGACGTTGAGGTGACCTGCGGGGTTGCCCCTGCTGTTATTGCTGCGTCTTGGTTCAATTGACGGCTCGCGTTTCTGTGAGGGGGCGCGGGCCGGTTTTCTATCAGCCTCACTGACTCGGCGGGCTGTCGTACGAAAGGGGAGACTCCTATGGAGTTTGTTCTTGATAACGGTTCTGTTCGCGTGGCGTTGAGCACGGCGGGCGGGTCGTTCACTTCTATTGCGGCCAACGGCCGTGAGTACCTGTGGCAGGGTGACCCGGCGGTCTGGTCGGGCCAGGCACCCATTTGCTTCCCGGTCTGCGGCGGCCTTCGTGGCGGGCGCGCGATGACCATGGGCGGCCGCGAGGTAAAGCTCGCCCGCCACGGCTTTGCTCGCAAGCAGGAGTGGAAGCTCGAGGAGCAGAGCGACAACATGGTTGCGCTGAGCCTGAGCTCTGCCGACCATGCCGAACTGCTCGAGCAGTATCCGTATCCGTTTAAGATCGTTGCTCGTTACACGATCGATTCGGAAAAGGTTGCCGTGTCGTACGAGGTGACCAATGAGGGCACCGAGGACATGCCGTTCTTTGTGGGTGGTCACCCCGGCTTTAAGTGCCCGCTCGACGAGGGTGAGTCCTATGACGATTACGAGCTCCGTTTTGAGCAGCGTGAGGCCACCGAGCTCTGTACTGCCGTTCCCTCGACGGGCCTGATTGATGTTGAGCATCGCAGCAAGAACCCCATGATCGGCCAGAACCTGCCGCTTGCCCACGAACTCTTCGACTTCGCGGAGACCATCTTCGACGTGCTCGAGAGCCGCGTGGTTACGCTGACCAAGAAAACCGAGGACAAGGGCGTGCGCCTGACGTTCCCCGATATGCCGTACCTGATTGTGTGGAGCAAGCCCGAGGGCGACTTTGTGGCTGTTGAGCCGTGGGGTGGTCTGTCCACCTGCTCCGACGAGGACGATATCCTGGAGCACAAGCGTGGCTGCCTGGTGGCCAAGCCGGGGGAGACCGTCACCCGCGGCTTTGAGATCGAGATCCTTTAACGAGCTATCGTATGTTTGGGGTGGGTCATGCCGCCCCGGAACAGGAGTTCAATATGATTCTGACCGTTACCATGAACCCGTCGATTGATACGCGCTATCAGCTCGACAAGCTGATCATCGACGATGTTAACCGTGTGACGCCCGAAAAGACCGCTGGCGGCAAGGGCCTCAACGTGAGCCGCGTGCTGCTGCAGCTGGGAGACGACGTGCTCGCGACCGGCCTGCTTGGCGGCCACATGGGCGCCTATATGGCCGAGCTTATGGATGCCGACGGCGTCAAGAACGACTTTGTGCCCATCGCCGGTGAGACGCGCATTTGCCTGAATATTCTGCATGAGGGTAATCAGACCGAGCTGCTGGAGAGCGGCCCGCAGATTGCGCCCGCGGAGCTCGAGGCCTTTACGGCCAAGTTCTCCGAGCTTGCAGCGAAGGCGGACGTTGTGACGCTTTCGGGCTCGCTGCCGCGCGGCGTCGATGCCGGCTACTATGCCGAGCTCGTCAAGATCGCCGAGGAGGCGGGCGCCAAGGTGCTGCTCGACACCTCGGGTGCATCGCTGGAGGCTGCGCTGGAGTCCGACGCTAAGCCTGAGCTCGTAAAACCCAACCTGACCGAGATTAACGGCCTGCTGGGTACGTCCTTTACGACCGATGGTGTTGATGCCCTGCGCGAGGCGCTTGCCGCCGACGAGCGCTTTGCTGACATTCCCTGGGTCGTCGTCTCGATGGGCGCCGCCGGTTCGGTGGGCTTCCACGAGGGCCGCGCGTTCCGCGCCAAGACGCCCGCGATTGCGGCTGTGAACGCGACGGGTTCCGGTGACTCGACCATCGCCGGCTTTGCGCATACCATTGCTGCTGGTGCCGACGACGTCACGGTGCTCAAGACCGCCAATACCTGCGGCAAGCTCAACGCCATGGACCCCAAGACCGGCCACCTGGTCATGGACCGCTGGGACGAGATCTACAACAACGTTGAGGTCGTAGAGTTGTAGGGTTACGCGGTTTTACCAAACCGCGTAATGGCTCGACGCTGCAAACGCCCCTAAGCGGCAATCTGACGTTCAATCGTCGGTTGCGTACCAAAGGGGCACTCATTGGGGACAGGCTTAAATGAGTGCTCGCAGAATGAGAGTGGATAATCTCCCGTTTTTGGCCTGTTTGCGGGTTCAAAGTGGGAGATTATCCACTCTCGTCATTTCGGCACTTGGGGACACTCCTTGTGCCATGATTCCTTCGCTTCCATTGGATCGCCTGGCGTGCTAGATCGTTCAGAATCGAAGTCAAATACTTTTCCCGAGAAGTGAACGAGTAAAAATGGGCCCCTGGATCATCAACACTTTTTGGACGTCGTTTCCTGCAGTTTCGCTAATTTTTCCTGCGGTTTTGGCGTTGAAAAATGCGGTTGTTCCGGGGGTGCAGGTTAGGTCGTTCACTTCTCGGGAAAAGTATTTGACTTCGATTTGCGCTGAGGGCGCGAGATGCCCTGGGTAGTCATTGGGGACGTTCTTTAATGACTGGTCGTTTAAGAACGTCCCCAACGACTAGTCAAACAAGAACGTCCCCAATGACTACACTCAAAAACGGCGCCGCCGGCGATGTTGCCGGCGGGCGCCGTTGTCTTGAAGGCGAAATGATCCGTTTTCCTCCGTCCCCAAGGGATTATTACAGCGAGTCGATAAAGCGCTGCTGGGCGGCGCGTCCTGCCTCGTCCCACTTAAAGACGCCGGCGTTGTCGAGCACGTGGCCAAACACCACGCCGACCTCCTCATGCAGGATGTCGATGGCGTTATCCGCCGTAAGCTCGTCGGCGCGGCGGGCATAGACATCCTCGGCCCATGCGGCGTGGCTGCGGCAAAGATTATCGCCCTCGAGCGCGCCGGCAAGGTCGTAGCTGGCATCGGCCTTGGCCGCCAGCAGGTGCTCGCGGACAGCGCCGAGCTCGGGAACCAGGCGCGGCGGCAAAATCGCCAGACCCATAACCTCGATCAGGCCGATGTTCTCCTTCTTAATGTGGTGATACTCGGCATGCGGGTGGAACACGCCCAGCGGATGCTCGTCGGTCGTGATGTTGCAGCGAAGCGCCAAGTAGGCCTCGTAGATCTCGCCTCCGGCATTGCCGCGGGAGTCGACGCGGCGGATGACGGGCGTCACGGTGTTGTGCGCCACGCCGTCGGCTGTATGCGCGACGACGCCTACCGACTCATCGGTCCACTCGCGCCAAGCGAGGATAATCTTCTCGGCAGCATCGAGCAGCTGAGCACGGTCGTGCGAGCGCAGGCGCAGCACCGAAAGCGGCCACTGCAGCACGGCTCCCGTAACGCCGTCAAAGCCAGGCACGCTAAACTGCGAAACCTCGGCGGCGTGCATCATGGGGAACTCGTGCGCGCCGCCCTGGAAGTGGTCGTGCGACAGAATTGAGCCGCCCACGATGGGCAGGTCGGCGTTAGAGCCGATGAAGTAATGCGGGAACAGGTCCACAAAGTCGAGCAGACAGGTCAGGCTCTTGCGGTCGACGTGCATCGGACGATGCTCGGAGCTCATTGCAATGCAGTGCTCGTTAAAGTATGCGTACGGGCTGTACTGGAAGCCCCAGCGCTCGCCATTGAGCGAGATGGGGATAATGCGCAGATTCTGGCGGGCGGGGTGAGCGCCACCGTCGGCTGCGGCGGAGCGTCCGGGGTAGCCCTCGTTTTCGATGCAGAGCTGGCAGGCGGGGTATTTCTCGCCCGTGTTCTTGGCTGCACCTGCCGCGGCGATATCGCGCGGGTCCTTCTCAGGCTTGGACAGGTTGATGGTGATTTCCAGGTCACCCCAGTTGGTGGGGGTGCTCCATTTGATGTTGCGTGCGATGGCGGCGCGGCGCACATAGCCGGCGTCGCAGCACAGGCCGTAGAACCAGTCGGTCGCGGCGCGGGCTCGTTGACGCCCATACGTCCGTTGAACTCCTCGTTTACAACCGAAGGCCTCGGCATGAGCGCGCCCATGATGCGCATGGCGATGCGGTCGCGGCCCGACGCCGTGTCCTCGACAGCACCATTGGCAACGGCGGCCTCGGAAAGCGCGGCAAGCGTGTCCTCCAGGTCAAAGTCGGGCAGGGTATCGGGGTGCAAGAGCGAAATCTTCTCGGTCTTGAGCGCCCAAGCCATGTCGAGTGCGGGGCCCGTGGCGCCGATGCACTCCAAAATGGTGTTGTAGGCCCAGATGCGATCGTCCTGGCCGATCATCGATCGGTGGATAGCGTACTCAATCAGGCCCTGCGCAGCTTCGCGCACGTCAGTCATTACAGCCATGCCGCGTAAGCCCCCTTGTCAGAGATGGCGTAGTGACGGGCAGAGCCCTCGCCCAGCCAGCCGTTCATCTTGGAAATGAAGGTGTCGACCAGGTCGAGCGGCACGAAGGCCTGGATGGTGCCACCAAAGCCGCCACCGTGAATACGAACGGCGCCACGGCCGACGAGCACATGCTCGGCCAGAGCCAGGGCATACATGGAAGGCTGCTCAGATCCCAGCTTGGCAACAACATTCTGCAGGTACATGGCGGAGCTGGCGCCGGACTCGCGCGTCAGGACCAGGAACTGGTCAATGTCGCCAGCGTTGAGCGCTGCCCAGCGCTTGTCGACCAGGCCGTTTTCGTACCAGTAGTGAACGGCGCGCAGGCAAGCACGGTCGCCCAGCTTGGCGCGCAGCTCGGGGAGCTTGGCGTCAAAATCGGCAACGTTTACCTCGCACAGGCGCGCCTTGCCAAACTCGGCAGCGACGTCTTGCATCTCGCGCGGAACGGCGGCGTAGTCATCGGTGGCTGCCACGTGGTCGGCGCCGACCTTAACGAGCACGAGCGCATAGCCGTGATCCTCAAAGTTGAGCTCGAGCTTCTGGGTTTTAGGCTGAGCCTGGTCCTCAAAGTCCATGTAGCGAGGCCGCCCAGGCACACGGCGGCTTGGTCCATCAGACCGCAGGGCTTGCCGTAGTAGTTGTTCTCGGTGCGCTGGCTCATCTGAGCGAGCGTGACGGGCTCAATAGCGGGCGCGCCCCAGAGCGTCTCCATGGCACGGCCGTACGCGGCCTCGACGGCGGCAGAGCTGGAAAGGCCACCGCCCGAGGGGACGGAGCAGGTGAAGGCGAAGTCGAAGCCCTGGGCTCAACGCCCAGAGCAGCGATTTCGTGTGCCATGCCGCGGACGAGGCTCGCGGACGTGCCCTTCTCGGACTCCTGAACGTCTAGCGTGTCGAGCGCGATCTCAAACGTGGGGTAGCCCTCGTCGGCAACGCAGACCTTGTTGGAATCGGTTGCCACGGCGATACCGTCAACAGCGACATCGAGCGAGCCGGCGATAACGTGGCCACCCTCGTGGTCGGTGTGGTTGCCGCTGATCTCGGAGCGGCCGGGCGCGTGCACATAGAGCACCTGGCGGTCGCCGATGGGTCCAAACTCCTCCTCAAACAGCTTGGTGAGCGTGGCGAATGTCTTTTCGTCGGGGGTGGTCATGGGAGTCCTTTCCTTGGTGCGCACGGGGAATTTTGCGTCGTAATGAGTACGTTAACAACTTGAAGAGGCATGAACCAAGTGTTCACGATGCCGCACGTTACGGGCTATGTTAACGTACTCATAACACAACGCTTATCACTATTTGAGAATCTGGTAATCGGTAGATTTTCGGCCGTGAACGGTACTGCCGTATGGACTTATAGAGCAGAAGAGTTGCGGATTGAAAAAGTAGAGTACGTTAGCATGCGTCCGACGATAGTGGGCTTCGGCGCGGGGTGTGTTTCTGCCCGGGCCGGCATTCACGCTATTCAGATCTCGCAAGGGTGAAGGTGATCCTGTGGCAAGGCGCCCGTCCAACGATACAGGTACGCGTCCGGTCTCCATGGCCGACGTCGCCCGCGCTGCTGGCGTTTCGCAGCAGACGGTTTCGCGCGTTGCCAACGGATTGCCCAACGTGAACGAGCAGACGCGTCAGCGCGTGCAGGCAGCCATGCAGGAGCTCGGTTTCCGTCCGAGCTATGCCGGCCGTTCGCTGCGTGACGGCCGTTACCATTCGGTCGGCCTTTGCATCAACGATGTCACCAAGTTTGGTAACCTTACGATGATCGACGGCATTGCCAGCGCGGCCCGCGAGCGCGGCTGCGCCATCACGCTGGTCGAGATGTCCAAGACCGAGGAGTTCTCGCTTGCCGAGGCAACGCGTCGCATGGCCGCGCTGCCCGTGGACGGCATCATTATCGGCATGAGCCGTATGGCGCCCGATTTTGAGACGTTCGATCCGTTGCCGGGCATTGGAACGGTCATCGTTACCATGTACGCGCATCCGCGCGTGACCACGGTCGATTCCGACCATTACGGCTGCTCGCTATTGCTTATGGATCACCTGTTTGAGCTGGGGCACGAGCAGATTCGCTATATTGGCGGCCCGTCGTTCTCGGTCGACGAGCAATTTCGTCGCGCCGGTTGGCAAGATACACTCGAGCGTAAACACATCGAGACGGTAGAGCCACTCGAGGGCGACTGGTCTGCCAACAGCGGCTACGAGGCCGCTCGGTACTTGGCTGAGCACGACCGCACCATGACGGCGATTTACGCGGCAAACGACCAGATGGCAAACGGCGCCATTGCCGCGCTGCGCGATAGCGGCTTGCGCGTGCCCGAGGACGTGAGCGTGGTGGGCGTCGATGACTCGCTCGACGACTTTGTCGCACATAACGAGCTCACGACCGTTCGATTCGATCTGCATCAGCGCGGGCGCGAGGTGTTCGAGCGCGCGGTTCCCAAGGCGGGGGCATCGGACAAAACCGTCGCCATTCGTATTCCCGGTCAGCTCATCGTTCGACACACCACGGCAGCGCCGCGCGCATAGTTTTCGCAGGTCAACGGCTCGGCGTTGCATATCAATAACAATCGGTAAGGATGCCGGCAGATAGCCGTGACTATGAAGGCGAGTGCTATGATAGACGGGTTCATTTGTCTATCTAGGAGGCTTTGCCTGATGGAGATCACCAAGGATATCCGCTACATTGGCGTTGACGATCATGACATCGACCTGTTCGAGGGCCAGTACGACGTGTCCGAGAACGGTATGGCATACAACAGCTACGTTATCTTGGGCGAGAAGATCGCTGTCGCCGATTCGGTCGATGGCGGATTTGTCGACGAGTGGCTCGGCAACCTCGAGACCGTACTCGACGGCCGCACGCCCGACTACCTGGTCATCCATCACATGGAGCCCGATCACTCCGCCGGCATCGCCGCCTTTATGGAGCGCTATCCCCAGGCGCAGATTGTGGCAAGCATGGGCGCCTTCCGCATGATGGTCAACTACTTTGGCACCGACTTCCCCGAGCGCAAGATGGTTGTCAAAGAGGGTGACGTGCTTGATCTGGGCGGCCACAGCCTGACCTTTGTCGGCGCCCCCAACGTTCACTGGCCCGAGGTACTCTTCTCCTACGAGGCTACCGATAAGGTGCTCTTTAGTGCCGACGGCTTTGGCAAGTTTGGCGCCAACGACATCGAGGATCCGGAAGGGTGGGCCTGCGAGGCGCGCCGTTACTACTTTGGCATCGTGGGCAAGTTCGGCAAGTTTGTGCAGGCCGTGCTCAAGAAGGCCGCCGATTTGGACATCCAGGTCATCTGCCCGCTCCACGGTCCTGTGCTGACCGAGAACCTGGGCTACTACCTCGACACCTACAACACCTGGTCGAGCTATCAGCCGAGGACGAGGGCATCACCATTGCCTACGCGAGCGTCTACGGCCACCTGAAGGCCGCCGTCGAGGAGCTCGCCGCAGCGCTCGAGGCTCGCGGCCAGAAGGTCTCCGTTTTTGACTTGGCTCGCGACGACATGGCCGAGGCCGTTGAGGACGCGTTCCGCTATGACCGTCTGGTACTCGCTTCCATTACCTATCAGGGCGAGATCTTCCCATTCATGAGCACCTTTATCCATACGCTTGCCGAGCATGCCTACCAGAACCGTACGGTGGCGCTCGTCGAGGGCGGCTCCTGGGCGCCCGCAGCTGCCAAGATTATGACCAAGGAGCTCGAGGGTATGAAGGACATCACCCTGACGCAGAACAAGGTGACCGTCCTGGGTTCGCTCAACGACGCCTCGCGCGCTCAGATCGAGGCCCTCGCTGACGAGCTCTCCAAGTAGCGATACGTTCACGTTTAACGCTCAAACCACCACAAAGGGGACGGTGAACCTTTGTGGTGGTTTTTGTTTAAGCGCCGGCGATGAGGAGATTTGGGCGGGCGTTGTCGACGATCTCGGCGATTGAGGTGGCGACGGCGTGATCGGGGTCACGGTCCATCACGATGGCGTTGACGTCGGTCAGCTCGGCAAAGCGGTACATGCCCCGTCCGTTGACCTTACTGGCGTCCATGAGGCCACGCTTTGGCGGGCGGCGCCAATCATGGCCGTTTGGTCTCAGCCATCTGGGGAAAGTCGGTGGTAAAGCCGCAGCCGGGAACGAAAGCGCCAGGGCACATGACGGCAAGATCGGCGTGGACCATTTGGAGCGCCTGCATGGTAAGTGGGCCGTACAGATAGCGATGACCTTTGCGCAGCGCCCCGCCCAGCATGACGACATCGACCGAGGGCATGCTCTCGTCGATGTAATCGGCAATGGTGATGTCGGCCGTGATGACGGTGATGCCGTCGCGCTGGTCGAGCAGGCGGATAAATTCGAGCGCGGTGGTGCCCGAGTCGACAAGCAAGGTGTCACCGTCGCTGACGAGTTCGATGGCGCTTTGCGCGATGGCCTGCTTGGCGGCGACATTGACGTTGATACGGCGATCCTGGGTGGATACGGTCAGTCGCTTCTGGAGCGACACAGCGCCACCATGCGTGCGGCGCAGCTTGCCGGACTCGGCGAGCGCATCTAGGTCGGCGCGGGCGGTAACGGAGGACACGCCAAAGGTCTGGGCGATTTCTGCTACCTGCACCGAGGCGTTATGCTCGAGCATCTCCATGATGGCGGAACGACGCTCATCGGCGAAAGCTCGGGTTGTTGCATGGGTCATATTCGCTCCATCATCGTCTGAAATTTGCAGGAATTGTGTTGAGTCTATTTTCGTTCATTTTCTTTTTAAGTAAGAAAACGCCTTTCGATTACTTACTTTTTCTATAAAAGAAAGATGATCAAGGCTCGAAACTCAATTTCGAACACGCGCGCTCGGGTTCGATCCCTTCCGTTTGCTTTTCAAAAATGAAGGTTGGACCTCGCGCGATGACAATATCTCGCACATGCATACCCGCTGAATTTCATACAATGAGCGCAGCAAAACGCAAGGTAAAACGCCTTGTGAACAACTACGCCCGATGTCCAGATGCGGGCGAGGGAGAGGAGCAAACGCTCATGGCACTTGTTACCACCGAAAAGATGCTCAAGGACGCTCAGGCCGGCCACTACGCCGTCGGCGCGTTCAACGTCGAGAACCTCGAGTTTGTTATGGCCGTTCTGGCCGCTGCCGAGGAGACCAAGTCCCCCGTCATCATGCAGACCACCCCGGGCACGATTAAGACCGCTGGTCTGGACTACTTCTACGGCATGGTCAAGGCTGCCGCCGAGCGCGCTTCCGTGCCCGTTGCCCTGCACCTTGATCACGGCGATGGCTATGACCGCTGCATGCAGGCTTTCCGCACGGGCTACACCTCCGTCATGATCGACGTTCGCACGAGTCCTTCGAGGACAACATTGCCCTGACCAAGTCCGTCGCCGATGCTGGCCGCGCCATGGGCGTGCCCGTCGAGGCCGAGCTCGGCAAGGTTGGCGGCAAGGAGGACGACGGTCCCGCGGTTGAGGGCGAGAGCCCCTACACCGATCCGGCCGAGGCCAAGGAGTTCGTCGAGCGCACCGGCTGCACCTCGCTGGCCATTGGCGTTGGCACCAGCCACGGTGTGTACACGAGCGACCCGCACATCGAGCAGTCCGTGGTCAAGGCCATCCGCGACGCCGTCGACGTACCGCTGGTTCTGCACGGCACCTCCGGCGTGCCCGATGAGCAGGTTGCCGAGGCCGTGAAGAACGGCATCTGCAAGGTTAACTACGCCACCGAGCTGCGTCAGGCCTACACCAAGGGCTTCATGGCCTACATGGCCGAGAACCCCGCCTGCTTCGATCCCAAGAAGCCGGCCAAGGAGGGCATGCGTGAGATCACCGAGCTGGTTAAGATCCGCATGACCAACCTCAACTCTGTGGGCAAAGCAGAGTAACAGCAAGGGTACTCCGACTCGCTACATATCCCGGGGAGGGACGGGGCTTAGTTCCCCAATCGTCCTCGGGCATGCAAAAAGCCTCGCTGCGCACTTCGTGCGGCGAGGCTTTTTGCCCCCTGCGGAAAGATTGGAGAACTAAGCCCTCGTCCCTCCCAGGTTGACCTACTCGAGGTCGTCGCCCTTGTGGCGTTAGGTCTGAAAATAATAAGAAGCCTTCGCGCTGCGGAATGATTTTGGAAACTAAGTACGGGGACCCGCCCAAGCCGTCCTGCTCAATCGCCCTTGTGGCGTTGGGGCGGAAAGGGTGGGGCGCGTGGGTTATTTGGTTGTTAGGGTTAGTAGGTCGTTGGGGGTTTTGAGGTTGTAGGTGGCGTTTGGGATATCTTGGTGTGATCCCCATGCTGCTCGGGCAAAACTGACCCCTGCTGAAGTTGCGCACTGTTCGTCGTAGACGGTGTCGCCAACGTAGACGACGTTGCCAGGATTCGCGCCCGCACGTCGGAGATATTCGAGCATGGGTGCGGGTGCGGGTTTATGTTCGGTTGTGTCTTCGACAAGGATGATGTGCTCAAAATACTTATCGAAACCAAGGGGTGCAATTTCTTTTGCGTATTCGTCGCGCGCACGTGAGGAGACGATGCCAAGTTTGCAGCCGCTATCGGCGAGTGTTGCGATGACTTCAAGCAAACCTGGAAACACGCTGATGGTGCTTTTAAAGCTGGCGGCAACTTGGCACCAGCGATCCAACGTTGCCTGCGAGTAGATCCCAAGTTTCTCAAGGGCATCCTTGCCGGGTATGCCGAGGGCAAAGTCAAGCTCGTGTCGGGGAAGCGTTTTGCTGGTCTCTTCTTGGACAATCTGGACAAGCGATGACAGAACGCTTTCTTCTGTATCTGCCAATGTCCCATCAACGTCAAATACGATATGGTCAAAGTGCTTCATATGATTGCTCCTCTCTGTTGTTTGCCTGCAAGTTTGATGCAGTGACAGAAGAAGGGTTAGCGGGATTTCTGCCTGGTGCTATCGAGATTCTGCCTCGCTGCTCGATAGCTCGAAGGAGTGCACCCCATTTGTTCTTTAAATACCTGGCCAAGATGGCTTGCTGTTATAAATCCGCATTGGCGCGCGACTGTCTGTACCGTTCGCGTGGTGTGTGCCAAAAGTTCGCAAGCACGGTTTATGCGGTATGCGCGTAGATATGCCGCCGGGGTCGTTCCTGCACAAGTTTCGATAATGCGGTAACACTCTCTTTCGCTTACGCCGGCTGCAGATGCCATCTGGGGCACATCTATAGCGGCTGCATAGTTTGCGCGGATAAAGTCCAGGATTGCCTTGAACTGTACGTCGCGGCTGGTCATCCAAGAGGCGCCGTCGGAAGAAAAGAGCGGTTCGGCCTTGGCGTTAATCTGAATCCAGAGCTCTGACAAACTATTTCGAAGCGCCATCTCGTTCTGCGGCCGTTGAAGGTCGTGGCTAAAGGAGCTCTTCAGCAAATCGATAAAGGGCATATCGTCGGGATTGGTGGGCGACCATTTGAGCACATCGACGCCTCGACATTGAAGCAATGGGTTGATGTAGCGCTTTTGGAGACGTCCCGCGGGATCGCCGAGCATCGACGGCTGAAAGATATGCAGCATTTGAATGGCTGGCGCCGAATTGGGTGATTGCAGCGTGCTGTGCAAAACGCCGCCGTTGATAAAGCCGGCGGACCCTTCCTCAAAGCGTACGTGCTCATGAGCCGCGTGCGTTCGATAGTCAATCGCTCCCTGCTCCATGTAGAAAAGCTCAACTTCGGAATGCCAGTGCCAGGGGACGGAATTGCCCGGATAGCGAGCGAATTCTGCGCGTTCGGCAATATAGGGCCAGTCTTCGGCGGTCTCGGGAAACGCTTCCTCGCGTCCTCCGCGGTGCAATTCTATGTGATCCATGTTTCGCATGGCATCAGTATAAAGCGCGATGGGCTTAGATTGCTCTTGCCTGTTCGGGGAACGCCTTGTCTAGGGATGCTTGGAGCTTTTCGAAGGATGCTCGTAAGTTGAGGCTCTGATCGGCTGAGCGCTTGGTTTTTGTGGTGGGGGAGTCGAGGAGGCCGTTTCTCTGTGTCGGGGGGAAGGAGAAAAGGTTTGCATGTTTTAGGGATGGCTGCTGTGCTGCGTCATTGGAAGAATGCATGCTTTTGCGGCCTCCTCGATATCCACCAAAAGGATGCGCTCGGGGTTTGCTGCTAGGTCCCGTGCGCTGGCTACATTATGCCGCGAGCGCAGATAAGGAAGCGCTAAAGAAAGGCTTAATCAGGTTTGATGTAACAATGAAACCGCAGTTCAAAGCTATTGCATAACACTCTTGAAAGGTTGGAGGCTTAAGGGCTTTCTAAGGTTTGTGGCGCAATTGTTGCGTATATGAAGGATCTGAACGCGCCCAACCGTGATTCCCCTAGGGAAAACACGCTCACGATTGGGACGGGCGGCTAGCGCTGCGGCTCTGTGGCGCGCACCTGCTCGATGACCTTTTCCATCGTGGCGTCGATGCGGTCTTTTTTGAGTTCGCATTCCCAGATGGTTATGGGCGTCCAGCCCATTTGAGTGAGCGCTGCCACAGCAGCACGGTCGCGCTCGACGTTGCGACGGAACTTTGCCTCCCAAAACTCAACGTTGCGCTTGGGCTGGCTTGGGTTGCACTTGGGGCAGCGGTGCCAAAAGCAACCGTTGACGAAGATGGCGATCTTGCGGCCGGGGAAGGCGATGTCGGGCTTGCCGGGTACCTTCCATTCCAAACGATAGCCCGTAAGGCCCGCGGCCCGTAGGCGCTGACGTACGAGCAGCTCGGGCTTGGTGTTGGCGCGCTTGTTGCCCTTCATGGACTTTTTGATGGCGGCGCGACGGCGGACCAGTTCGCGCTCGTCAGCGGAGAGGTCCGAGGTATCGATGCCGTCGAGCAGACCGGGCTTGGGACGCTTTTTGCTGCGGCGTTTAGGTGCGCGCTTGGGTTTGGTGGCGGGTTTGTCGGTTGTGTTGGGCGCGGCGTCATCGGCGGAGCTTGCCTCAAGCCGATCTTCCTTTAACTCAATCAGAGCATCAATGAGCCCCTTGTCGGCGGGCATCCATTCCACCGTGGCAAGCGAGGTGCGTGGAATCCAGCGGATATCAAGCTGGCGGTCGTGTTTCTGGGGCTCATCGGATTCATCGGCGAGCGAGCAGTAGTAACACTCCATGGAGAGATGAAAATCGGGGTAGTCATACTCAACGGTGTAGAAATCACGCAGGTTGGTGACTTTTACCTGTAGCTCTTCCATAAGCTCGCGGCGCACGGCGTCCTCGGGCGACTCACCGCGCATGAGCTTGCCGCCTGGGAACTCCCAAAGTCCCTGCATGTTGCCGTAGCCGCGCTGCACGGCAAGCAGCTCGTCAGATCCATCCTTGCGAATGATCCCAGCGGCAACATGAACAGTCTTCAACAGGAGTCCTCTCTCAACATCAATACATGGCAGACTACTTTTACCTTACACAACGGTAAGGCAAGCGTAAGCCATATCGATGGTAGCCGACTCGGCTTCTTGCGACTATAGATGCCGTAGACTAATCGCAAGAAAGGACTCGGTATGCAAACCACGCACATGGCGACCCCGGTACTGGAGGTCGCGCATCTCGAAAAGGTATATGGAGCGCTGGGCAACGTGACCCGCGCGCTCAACGACGTCAGCTTTACCGTCAACCGCGGCGAATTTGTTGGCATCATGGGCGCCTCGGGCTCGGGCAAGTCGACGTTGCTCAACTGCGTCTCGACCATCGATAGCGCCACGAGCGGCACCATCCGCATCAACGGCCAGGACGTAACACGCATGAAGCAGGCCAAGCTCTCGCAGTTCCGCCGCGAGGAACTCGGCTTTATCTTCCAGGACTCCAACCTGCTCGATACGCTCACGGCACGCGAGAACATCGCCTTGCCGCTCACCATCGCCCGCACAAACTCGGCAGAGATCTCGACCCGCGTGCAGGATGTGGCCGCGCGTCTGTCTATTAGCCAGGTGCTCGACAAGTACCCCTACCAGATGTCCGGTGGCCAGCAGCAGCGCGTTGCCGCCTGCCGCGCGCTCGTCACTGACCCCACCATGATCATGCCGACGAGCCCACCGGCGCCCTCGATTCCAAGAGCGCCCGCCTGCTGCTCGAGAGCCTGGAGGCCCTCAATCGCCGCCTGCGCGCCACCGTGCTCATGGTCACGCATGACAGCTTTGCCGCCAGCTACACGAGCCGCGTGTTGTTTATCCGCGACGGCAAGATCTTCACCGAGCTGCGCCGCGGCGACACCGACCGCCGCGAGTTCTTCGACCGCATTATGGAGGTCGTTGCCATGATGGGCGGTGAGGGCTCCGATGCTCTGTAAACTCGCTTGGGGCAACGTCCGCCGCGCCGGCCGCGACTACCTCGTCTACCTTTTGACGCTCACCCTGGGCGTCACGGTCTTCTATGCCTTTAACACCATCTCGATGCAGGTCGACATCGCCGGAATTGATGAAGAGGGCTTGGCGCAGGTTATGGGCAGTATGCTCGGCGACCTGACGTACTTTTTGGCCGGTGTCATGGCCTTTTTGATGGTGTACGCCAATAACTTCATCATGAAACGCCGCAAAAAGGAGTTTGGCCTGTACCAGGTGCTCGGCATGGGGCGCGGGCGCGTCGCCACGATCATGGCGCTCGAGACGGTGATTGTCTCGGTGGTGGCCTTTGTCGCCGGCATTGTGCTGGGTGTGGGACTCTCCCAGCTCATGGCGTTCTTTACGGCCTCGCTCTTTAAGACGCAGATCGCCGATTTCCACTTCTTTTTCTCGATGCATGCGTTCAATCTGACCCTTGCCTGCATGCTCGTAATGTTTGTGCTCACGCTACTGCTGAACCTCCGCGCCGTGCGTCGTACCAAACTCATCGAGCTTATGGGTGCCGAGCGTCGCAACGAGAGCATCAAGACACGCAACCCCTGGATCGCGATTGCCATCTTTGCCGTGGGTGCGGTGCTTGTGGGCGTGGCCTATTACCGTCTGCTACGTGATGGGTTCCCGCTAACCGCGACGGACAGCAAGCTGCAAGAGGCCATGAACCAGTTTGGTATTACGACCGCTATGGTTACCGTGGGCACCTTTGCCCTGTTCTGGGGACTCTCGGGCATGCTCATCAAGCTGCTGCAGAGCCTGCGCGGCGTGTATTGGCGCGGCCTCAACATGTTTACCGTGCGCCAGCTTGCGGCCAAGGTCAACACGGTGTGCTTTTCGATGGGTGTCATCGCGATGCTCCTGTTTTTGGCCATCACCTCGGTGACGTGCGGTATGTCAATTGCCAACGTGATGAATGAAAACCTGGAGCGCTATAACCCTGTTGACGTGTCTCAGACGTATGTCTATTACACGCCCGAAACGCTCGACTACTACAAGGAGTATGTCAATCCGTCTGAGGCCGATCGCATGGTGCTGGCCGATGCAACGGTCGATTTGTACGCTGCATGGCATGGCGAGCGCAAGTCGGCGGACAACAACGACGAGACCGGAAAGAAGGTCAATATCGCCGATGTTGCCGGTGAGCATGTGCAGATCGATTCGTATCTGAGTTACCCGCTTGGCGGCTCGGATCCTTCGGTGACGGCGGGCGAGATGTGCAAGGCCATGGGCGAAAAGCTCCCCAAGGCGCTCGAGGCTAGCAATGCCGATGATATGGGCCTGTTTGTGACGCCGGCGAGCCAGTACAACAAGCTGCGCCAGATGATGGGCGAGGAGCCGGTGAGCATTGGCCGCGACCAGTACTTGCTTACGTGTGATATGGGCGGTGAGCTGGGCGACCTGTACACCAAGTACATGGCCGGCGGCCATGCCCTTACCTTGGGCGGGCATACGCTCAAGCCCGCTGGCGACAAGTCGGACGAGGATACGGCTGCCATCGCCAACTCGGCGATGGGCAGTAATCCGGGTACCGTCGTCGTTGCCGACGAGCTGTTGTCCCAGCTTAACCTGCAGCCGTATGCCAGTAATTTGCTCGTTAACTACAAGCAGGGGATGGATGTGACCAAGGCAGACGAGAGCATTAAATACACCATGCTCGACATTCTGCTCGTTGACGGCAAGGAGCCGGGGGGATGGGGAGTCTTCATCACGCGTTCCGAGATGTATACGCAGGCGGCGCAGATGAACGGCATGATTAGCTATCTACCATCTACATTGGCTTTGTGCTGGTCGTTGCATGTGCGGCGATTCTGTCGATCCAGCAGCTCTCCAATGTGGCCGACGGCAGCCGCAGCTATCGCGTGCTGGCGCAGATCGGCTGTGACGACCGTCAGATCCGGCATTCGGTGATGGCGCAGCAAGCGGTGTTCTTCCTGTTCCCGCTGGCAGTGGGCTTGGCGCACTCCTTTGTGGCGCTCAAGGTGATCATCGAGCTGGTGAGCGTATTCGGCGATATGAGCATCGCCGGCACCGTGGGCCTCACCTGCGCGATTTTCCTGGCGGCCTATGGTGGCTACTTCCTGGTGACGTACCTCATGAGCGCCGGCATGGTACAAGCTGCCATCGCCACCCGTTACAGCGAGTAACAAGCGGGCAAAATCGTCGCAAAATCAGAGGCGTATGACCGCCGCGAAGGGACCAGGGGCCCTTTCGCGGCGGTTTTTGCCAACCTGGTGCGTCTCAGATACAAGTGAGTAGACTTATTTGGATATACCGAGCACACCGCGACAAGTGCCCAATAAAACCGCAGGTCAGAGCTGTGTCGATTTGGGGCGTGCTCGGCCTTCTGCAAAAAGCCTACTCACTTGGTTTTCGCTGTTAGAAGGCCGTCGCGAGGGAAAGCAGTTCCCTCACGGCGGCCTTCACGTTTGCCCAGATAAAACCTGCCAAAATAAACCTGTCCCTTTTTGGTAGGTTATCGCTTCCAGAAGTGGAGGATCAGCGTCGTGCGGTTTTGTTGCTCGGTTTTGACCAGGATGTTGTGGATGTGGGTCTTGACGGTGCCCACGGCAAGGAATAGCTCGTCGGCGATCTCTTGGTTCGATTTGCCTAGCACAACCAGGCGCATGACTTCGGCCTCGCGGTTGGAGAGCTTGTAGGCGTTGCGGTAGAAGGGCATCTGCTCTTCGATGTGTCGATCAAGATCGCTGACGTTCTTTTCCTCGGGTGCCTCCTGCATGCGAATCGAAAGCACGTGATAGGCGTAGATAACCAGCAGAATCGCAAAGTAGCACGCAAAGATGTTCTCGCTAAAGTTGCGCTCGGATAAGTACAGCTGCAGCCAGGAGGGTGCCAGGCTCATGGGAACAACAAGGATGTTGTAGAAATCCTCGGCAACGATGCACCCGACCAGAATGGCGCCGATAATGAGGTGCTTTCGTTGATTGTTGACGCGCGCCTTAAGCTCGACCTGCGTGCTTTTATGCGCCGTCCAAAAGATATAGAGCCCCACAAATACAAGGAATGCCTGACGTATCGTGTAGTAGAGCCATTGATGCATGGGGCCGTAGGGGACAGCGACAATGATCAGCAGCTCGCTCAGGAAAAACGTTGCGACGGGAATAACAAACTGCTTTTTTGAATGTTTGTCGAGCAAGTCCATGGCAATGAGCCAGATAAAAGCTTGTGAAGCGGTCGCCACAAGGGTCCGCAACACAGGCATGGTAATTGAGTAATAGTCGCTGGCCGGAAAACTCTGGTTTTGCAACGTGTATTCAAAAAAGAAGATCTCGGTCATCTCGATGGCATAGCAAATAAAAACGCCGCTGCCATAGATAAAGAAGCGTCGACGAGACGAGGCATAGGCGGCAAGCGAAAGCACTGCCGTCACAATACAAATCAGGAGTATCGCTAGGGTATAGAAGAACATTAGAGTGTTCATCTGCCACCGTCCCATCTCATTTATCTATGGCCGAGTCCTGTATATCTTGTGGGATATAGACGTCTCAACCCTTCGTTACATTGCGGATTAGGCGCCGAGATATAGCATAGCCGTATACCGTTTGCGGTTCTAGATAGTAAACCCCCTGCAAGCTGGCTACCTGCGGGTTTATATTGGTTTAGAGGGGGTGTAACTCCGTGAACGGTCTTTAATCCCGAATAAACTAGGTAAAAATTGCATACGGGTGAATGATGGTCTTGTCAACACGAGGCGTGATGTACGAGCGCCTCATAGTAATAGTCGGCAAGACCGGCGGAAAGGAAATCGACATGGCACTGCCTAAGGATTTCATCGACACCAACGACTTCACCAAAGAGCAGATCCTGGCTATCGAGGATCTTGGCCTGGCAATGAAGAAGGCCATCAAGGTTGACGGTTATTATCCGCACCTGCTCCGCAACAAGAGCCTTGGCATGATCTTCCAGCAGGTCTCCACCCGCACCCGTCTTTCCTTCGAGACCGCTATGACCGACCTCGGCGGCCATGCTCAGTTCTATGGCCCTGGCACCATCCAGCTCGGCGGTCACGAGTCCCTGGGCGACACCGCTCGCGTTATGGGCTCGTTGCTCGACATCATGATGGCTCGCGTTGACCGTCACAAGGACGTCGTCGGCCTCGCCGAGGGCTCCGCTGTTCCCGTCATCAATGGCATGTCCGAGTTCAACCATCCCACGCAGGAGATGGGCGACCTCATGACCATGCTCGAGAACCTCCCCGAGGGCAAGAAGATCGAGGACTGCACCCTGGCCTTCATCGGCGACGCCACCCAGGTCTGCGTCTCCCTCATGTTCATCGCCTCCAAGGTCGGCATGAAGTTTGTCCAGTTTGGACCTAAGGGCCACCAGATCCCCGACGGCGGCCTGCACGTTGGCACCGTTGAGGAGCGCGCCGAGTTCGGCAAGCAGATGATGGCCATCGCCGAGGAGAACTGCAAGGTCTCCGGCGGCTCCATCGTCATCTCCGACGACATCGAGTGCATCAAGGGCGCCGACTTCGTCTACACCGACGTGTGGTATGGCCTGTACGACGAGGAGGTCTCGGGCGAGAACTACATGGACGTGTTCTACCCCAAGTATCAGGTCACCATGGACATGATGAACTTCGCCGGCCCCAACTCCAAGTTCATGCACTGCCTGCCGGCCACCCGCAATGAGGAAGTCGTCGACGAGGTTATGGACGATCCCGAGCGCTCCCTGTGCTGGGTCGAGGCCGAGAACCGCAAGCACTCCATCCGTGCTCTCCTTGCCGCCCTGGGCAAGCGCACTCCGCTCAACGACGAGGGTGTCGAGTACTCCGCCAAGGCCGAGCTTCACGCCGCTCTCGAGGCTCTCGAGCAGCTCTAAGCCTTAAGCCTGCTAAACGCACGTTTGCGGGCGGCGGATGCTCGTCTCCTGTCGCCCGCTCACCGAGGCTCAAGCAATTGCCTTAGTACCTTGGGCCTCGGATCTGTCCAAGACTGAGCGAAGGAGCTCATCATGAGCGACGGAAAGAAAAAGCTTTCCTTTTTGACGGTCATTTCGACCATCATCTGCGTCGTCTTCGTTTGCGAGGCCGCCGCTCCTGCTGCTGCCATTGGCAACCAGCAGTTCTTCTGGTGGATCTTCCTGATCCTGACCTTCCTGCTTCCCTACGGCATGGTTGTCGCCGAGCTCGGTACCACCTATGACGGCGAGGGCGGCATTTACGACTGGGTACGCGATGGCCTGGGCGACAAATGGGGCGCCCGCATCTCGTATTACTACTGGGTCAACTACCCGCTGTGGATCGCCTCGCTGGCTACCATGTTCCCCGACATCCTGGGCATGGCCTTTGGCGTCGAGTTCAACCTGATCGCCAAGATGGGTATCGAACTTGCCTTTGTGTGGATCGTCTACCTCATGGGTCGCTCCAAGGCGGCCGACTCCGAGTGGGTCCTTAACGGAGGCGCTATCATCAAGGTCGCCGTTGCCGTTATCGTTGGCGCTCTGGGCATTTGGTATGCCATGGAGAACGGTTTTGCGAACGACATGTCCGCCGCCACCTTCCTGCCCGAGCTCACCAACACCAACGCTCTCGGTTACCTGTCGATCATCATCTTTAACTTCATGGGCTTCGAGGTCATCTGCACCATGACCGACGACATGGCCGATCCCGCTCGCGATATCCCCAAGGCTATCATCGTTGGTGGCCTGTCCATCGCCGTGATCTACCTGTTCGCTGGCTTTGGCATCGGCGCTGCTGTGCCGGCCGATTCCATCGACCCCGACTTTGGCATGATTGTCGCAGTCCAGACCATGGTGGGTGACTCCATGATCTTTAAGGTCATCTGCATCGCCTTCCTGATCACCCTGTTCGCAAACATGGCCGCTTGGTCCTTCGGCGTTAACTCCGTCGCTCGCTACGCTGCCGAGCACGGCAACATGCCCAAGGTCTTCGCCTCGATGATCTCTGACGACGATATGCCCAACGGCGCCAACCTGGTCAACGCCATCGTTGCTTCCCTGGTGCTGTGCCTGCAGCTGGTTCCCATCGACGCCATCTCCAACGGTGTTTTCTGGATGCTCTTCGGCACCTCCGTCGTCTTCCTGCTGCTCACCTACATCCCGATGTTCCCGGCGTTCCTCAACCTTCGTAAGAACGACCCAAACCGCGAGCGCATCTTCACGTTCCCGTTTAAGGGCGCCATGATGAAGGTCATGCTGGCCATCCCCTGCATCGAGCTGATTCTTGCCATCGTTGCCACGCTGATCCCGTTCTCCGCTGCCGAAATTGCTGACAAGCTCCCGATGATCGTCATCTTCATCGTGCTCGTGCTCATCGGCGAGATCGTCCGCGTCGTCAGCGCCAAGGGCCGCGAGACCGAGTACAAGGGTCTCACCCCCGAGCTGGCTGCTCAGCGTCTCGCTGAGGAGGCCGCCGAGGCCGAAGAGGACTAGAGCACCCAGAATTGGGATCCCTACTTCTCAATTGTCTAACCATTCCCTGGGGCGGGTGCGAGCGATAGCTCCGGTAACCACCTCCCGCCCCAACCTCTCTCTTTCGTATCCTTCGTGCGCATGTCTCCGCGCACTTGGCTACGTCATCGCTCGCCGGTGCGGCTCCGTGAAAACCGGCACCGGGCGCCCCGACCTTTGCCGGGGGACGGGCGCCCACTATCTCTTGGTTTTAGGCCGCGGGTAACCCGCCCGCGGCAAGCGATCGTTCGATTTGGAGGAAATCTTATGCGTACGATCACCGAGTCCGAGTCCACTCCCAAGGCCGACGGCTTCTTCATGCCTGCTGAGTTCGCCCCGCAGGATCGCGTGTGGATGGGCTGGCCCCACCGCACCGACACCTGGGCCCACGGCGCCAAGCCGGCTCAGAAGCAGTATGCCGCCATCGCCCGCGCCATCGCCGAGTTCACCCCGGTCACCATGTGCGCCAACCAGGCCGACTACGCCAACTGCAAGGCCGTCTTCGAGGACGACGAGAACGTCACCGTTATCGAGATGACCACCGACGACGCCTGGTTCCGCGACACCGCCGCCACCTACGTCATCAACGGCAAGGGTGAGAAGCGCGCCAACCACTGGCACTTCAACGCCTACGGCGGCCTCGTCGACGGCCTGTATTTCCCGTGGGACAAGGACGAGCAGATCGCCCTCAAGATGGCTGAGCTCTCCGGCTGCCGTCGCTATCGTCCCGACGACATGATCCTCGAGGGCGGCTCCATCACCGTCGACGGCGAGGGCACCCTTGTCGTGACCGACCAGTGCCTGCTTTCCCCGGGCCGCACCTGCTCTGCGGTTCTGGAGGAGGAAGAGGATCCCGAGTCCATCTGGCCCAAGTTCCACAAGAAGTTTGAGCCCTGGAGCGAGGAGCTTCGCGCCTACATGGACGAGCACCTCAAGGATTACCTGGGTGTCGAGAAGGTCATCTGGGTCAAGGAGGGCATCGACCCCGAGGAGACCAACGGCCACATCGACGACGTCGCCACGTTCATCGCCCCGGGCGTCATGGCCTGCATCTGGACCGACGATCCCGAGTATCCGTTCTACGAGCAGTGCCACGCTGCCTACGAGACCCTCTCCAACGCCGTTGACGCCAAGGGCCGCAAGATGAAGGTCTACAAGCTCTGCATGCCCGTGAACCCGCTGTTCATGGACCAGGCTTCCTGCGACACCATCGACGCCGACGAGAACGCCGAGCCGCGCGTTCCCGACGAGCCGCTGATCGCCTCCTACATGAACTACCTGGTCACCAACCACGGCGTTATCGTCCCGCAGTACGGCGACGAGAACGACCAGCTGGCCGTTGACACGCTCCAGAAGATCTATGACGAGGTCTGGGGCGAGGGCGTCTACAAGTGCGTCGGCGTTCAGTCCGAGCAGGTCGTCTTCGGCGGCGGAAACATCCACTGCATTACGCAGCAGGAGCCCTCGGCGTAACTCAGGCACGCCACCTTGGCGTTCACTCGTCGCTTACGTAGCGTCAGTACGCTACGCTCCTCGTTCGCGCCAATCTGGCGCACCTGAGCACGCCGAGTAAACGTCTGGCTTTCCGAGGCACCCCATCTCGCCGCTCAAACCGTCGCTCGCGTACCAAAGTACGCTTCGCTCCTCTTTCGCGGCGACCTGGGGCACCTCGGAAATCCAGCCGATCAATCGGACAGGTGGCGTGTCATCCCATCTCGGGGCATTGATGGGCTGCTGCTTGATGTCTTGGTCGGTTGGGTTTTCTTTGGGCACTCCGTTGCCTCCACATCGGAGTGCCTTTTTTCTTTGATTGAATACGCGTCTGGCCTGGGATTTTTTGCGGGTTAGGCCAATTGTTCGCTTGAATTTCCCAGGTCAGACGCGTCTTCAATTGCCGAAAGTTCCCGGTCGCGAACGCGGCCGTTTTGATCGGAGTATCTATGTACCAGCGTATCGTCATCTACACGCGCCTGTTCCGCGAGCGTTGGTCCAACAATTGCATCCTCTCCTCTCTTTGGGATGGCACCTGTACCGGTGACGCGGCCTGCAACCCTACCTTGGGCTGCGCCTTCGGTACAGATGCCATCCTTTTTGCTGTAGGGGGCGCGCGCATGGCAGGTAAAAAGTTCTCTCTGCTTGAGGTCATCCTTTCGGTTATCTGCGTCGTGTTTACCATCGAGGCGGCGGCTCCGGCATCTGCCATGGGCAACGTGCAGTTCTTCTGGTGGATCTTCCTTATCATTACGTTTTTGCTTCCCTATGGTCTGGTGGTGGCCGAGCTGGGTACGGCGTTTGATTCCGAGGGCGGCCTGTACGATTGGGTTCGCTTGGGCCTGGGCGACCGTTGGGGCGCCCGTTGCTCTTGGTGCTACTGGGTTAACTTTCCGCTGTGGGTGGCAAGTATCGCCTGCATGTTCCCCAGTGTCATTAATGCGGTGTGGGGTATCGAGTTTTCACTCGGGATCCGAATCGCCATCGAGATTGCCTTTGTGTGGGGCGTCACGGTCATGGCAATGCAGCCGGTGGCGGAGGCCGATTGGGTTATGGACGGCGGCGCCGTCATCAAGGTGCTCATTACCGCTGTGGTGGGAATCGTCGGCATTTGGTTTGCCTGCAATAACGGCTTTGCCAACGACATGTCGTTTAAGACCTTCATTCCAGATCTGGGCGACACCAATTCGTTGACGTACCTATCGATTATTCTGTTCAACTTTATGGGCTTCGAAGTGGTCGCGACCTTTGCCAGCACGATGAAGAACCCGTCGCGTGATATCCCCAAGGCGGTTATTGCCGGCGGCGTGGCCATTGCGGCAATTTACATCATTTGCGGCATCGGCATTGGAGCCGCGGTTCCCATCGAGCAGCTTTCACTCGATTCGGGCATTGTGGACGCAGTCGCCGCTATGGTGGGGCGCACCCACCCGCTGACGATGGTCGTGGGCGTGGCCTTTTTGGTGACGCTGTTCGCCAATATGATCTGCTGGAGCTTTGGCGTCAACAACGTAGCGAGCTATGCCGCGCGCCATGGCAACATGCCGCGTCCCTTTGCGTTGGTGTCCAAAAAGACCGGCATGCCCAACGGCTCGGCGCTCATTAACGGCTGTTTTGCCAGCCTGGTGCTGCTGCTCCAGATTCCGCTGGGTGAGGGTTCCGACGTCTTTTGGGTCTTCTTCTCGATGAACGTCGTCTTTCTGCTCATGAGCTATATCCCGATGTTCCCGGCGTTTTGGCGCCTGCGTAAATACGACGACCGCCCGCGTGTGTTTCGCGCGCCCTTCGAGGGCAAGGTGCTTGCGGTAGCGCTTGCGGTGCCGGTGGTAGAACTCGTGCTTTCGATTGTTGCGACAATCGTGCCGCTTAACAGCTCGCCCGCCGAGATGTCAAAGTTGCCGATCCTCATGGGTGTGGTGATCGGCGTGTTGCTGGGCGAGGTCTCGCGCCTCATATCGCGTCGCGGCCGCAGTGTCGATAATCCCGGCATTGGTGCAAGGGGGATAGGTTTCTTTGCACCGAAACAGTGACGCCGCGAGTTGCGCGGCGCTTGCTGTATCTTGGATTACTGCTCGCAGTGCTCGGGATCAGAAGCGAGCTTAGGCGCAAAGTAGGGAACGTGGCCCAGGTACGGACAGCTGTCCGAACGCTCGTCGACAACGCAGGGGATATCGTCGTAGGTGAGTGAGTCGCTCAGGCGGGCGATGGCCTTGGCGGCAGGAGCGACGATTTTTTTGAGTGGCTCAATCGGTGCCATGGCATCTCCTCTCCTGCATGCGCCCCGTGTTTTGGTGCGAATGTGCCAGACGCAAGTCTAGCATTCCGATGCACACATGCCCAAACCACCACGATGGGGACAGGCACCTTTGTGGTGGTTCTGGTCCTTATTGGCGGGTTAGTCCTGGGTGTCGCCGCCGTACATGTAGACAATAAAGCCGTCGCCGGTGTCTTGGCTGTGGTCCTCGAGAATGCGCTTCATGTTGAGGTGCTCGTAGAACTGCCAATTGGAGTTGCAGTCGCTCATCAGGAAAAACTTGGTGCAGCCGGCTTGGGCGAGCTTGGCGCGTGCAAGGTCAATAAGCGCGCGGCCGAGGCCCTTGCCCTGCCACTCGGGCACGATGATGATCAGGTTGAGTTGGCCCTGGGCATACTCATTGCCCGTGGCGGCAAAGCGGTCGGCCGTGGCCTTCTCGCGGCTATCGCCAAAGAGCGAACCCTCGAGCTTGGCGTCGGCGGTTTTTGCCATTTCGGTTGCCTGGGCGAATAGCTCGTCGTAGCAAGGCTTCCACGTCGGGTTTTTGCGTGGTTTGCCGTCTTCGAAGATGCCGATGCAGCAAGCGGCGATGATACGGCCTTCAGCTTCGGCAACGAGCGCGATAGGGGAGCGCTGCAGCTGCATGGCAATGTTGAAGCGCGCGCAGAAATCGGCGGCTTCGACGTCGCCGCGGTTGCGCAGCGTGTTGCACCACAGCTGGTTGTAGATGGCGGCGATACCATCCAGGTCATCGAGCGTGGCGGCCCGCATGGTTACGTTGTCAAGGCTCATGGAGGCTCCTTCCAAGTTGGGTCAGGCCATCTATGAGTGTGGCATGGCCGCAGGCCGCCGCATCAACCATTCGGTAGACGACCCCCGATTCCACGGGGGCGGAGGAAACGAGTGTGGATTGTCGGATAGTCATTGGGGACGTTCTTAAACGACTAGTCAAACAAGAGCGTCCCCAACGACTACCCCAAGGAATGTCCCAGACTGCCGGCAGAAAAGGAACGTCCCCAACTGCCACATCAAACGAAAGGGCGCTGACCTTCTGGTCGCGCCCTTGAAGTTGAACGTCAGATTGTCCAAATGCGGCCCGCGTAACTAAATACGTTCCGCGATCTCGTGGATGAGGTAGTCGGTCTTTTCCCAGCCCAGGCACGGTCGGTGATCGACTTGCCAAAGACGCCGCCGTCGACCGGCTGGTTGCCGTCTTCTAGGTAGGACTCAATCATAAAGCCCTTGACCAGCTTGGAGATGGACTCGTTGCGGCGGCAGCTGTCGAGTACCTCCTTGCAAATGCGATACTGCTCCAGCGGACGCTTGCCCGAGTTGTCGTGGTTGCAGTCGATGACCGCTGCCGGATTGGCGTAGCCGGCATGCTCGGTATAGCGCTCGGCCAGGCGCTCCAGGTGCTCGTAGTGGTAGTTGGGGTAGGTACGACCGTCGAGGCCGATGTAGCCACGCATAACGGCGTGCGCGAGCGGATTGCCGTCGCACTCGACCTCCCAGTTGCGGAAGATAAAGCTCTGATGTGCCTGGGCGGCGTAAATGGAGTTGAGCATAACGGTGGTAGAGCCGGCAGTGGGATTCTTCATGCCGACGGGTACCGAAATGCCGCTCGACACCAGGCGATGCTCCTGGTTCTCGACCGAGCGTGCGCCCACGGCAACATAGCTCAGCAGGTCAACGAGGTATTGGTAGTTGGACGGGTAGAGCATCTCATCGGCGGTAAAGAAGCCGGTCTCCTCGATGACGCGCAGGTGCATGTGGCGGATGGCCTTAACGCCTTCGAGCAGGTCATCGGCGCCTCGGGGTCGGGGTTGTGCAGCAGGCCCTTGTAGCCAGTGCCTTGGTGCGCGGCTTGTTGGTGTAGACGCGCGGAATGATGATGAGCTTGTCCTTGACCTCCTCGGCGGTCTTGGCCAGTCGGTTCATGTACTCAAGCACCGAATCCTCGCGGTCGGCAGAGCACGGGCCGATGATAAGCACCTTGCGTGCGTCCTCGCCGGTAAAGACTTTGGCGACCTCGGCGTCAAATGCCTGCTTTTTGGCGGTAAGCTCGGCAGAAAGCGGCATTTCCTCGCGGATCTCCATGGGGATCGGCAGCCTGCGTTTGAATTCCATGGCCATAGGGGTCTCCTCAATCTATAGAAAGAGCAATAAGCGTATTGTCGAATGCTCGGCATTATCCGCTGTCGCACGCTAAAGTGCAAGCCCTTGCTACCCCGAAACCTACCAAAAACCTGCCGAAAAGGGACAGGTTTATTTTGGTCGGTTTTATCTGGGGAAATGTCGGCACTCGCCGGAAGGGGGGACCGGCGTACGACATGCTGGAGCAAGTTGGATCTTCTGCGGCATACCCCGTGGACAAAAAATGGCAAATATGAGTACTGTTGCTAGCTTAGTATCATATCGACCTTATAAGATATTAGACACAACTGTAAATATGTTCATTAACGTTGGCACGCAGAAGCATGCTACCGGGCGTTTTGATCAATTTGAAGGCATATCTAGGCCGCAAAGATGTCGTTTGGGGCAGTTTTGGCTGTTACTAAAAAGGTGACAGTACTCATATTTGCCATTTTTTGTCCACGGGGTCTGGATGGCGCCGTCAATCAGGTCTCAGGGGAGGCGCTTCGAGGCCCAAAGGACACAAAACGGGGGCGCAGGTTCATTCTGCGCCCCCGTTTTTTGGTATTGCTGCTGTTTGCCGCCGAATCTATGCTGCTTCGTCGAACTGCGAGTTATACAGATCGGCGTAGAAGCCGCCCTGGGCGAGCAGCTCGTCGTGCGTGCCCTTCTCGACGATGTCGCCGTCGCGAATTACCAAGATCACGTCGGCGTTGCGGATCGTGGACAGGCGGTGCGCGATGACAAAGCTCGTGCGGCCCTGCATCAGCGCATCCATGGCGCGCTGGATGAGCTCCTCGGTGCGGGTATCGACGTTGGAGGTCGCCTCGTCCAGAATCAGCGCCGGACGGTCGGCCAAAATGGCGCGGGCGATGGTCACGAGCTGGCGCTGACCCTGCGACAGGTTAGTGCCCTCCTCGTTGATCATAAAGTCGTAGCCACCGGCGAGCGTATGGATAAAGTGGTCGCAGCGTGCGGCGCGTGCGGCGGCCTCGACCTCGCCGTCGGTCGCATCGGGGCGTCCGTAGCGGATGTTCTCGCGGATGGTGCCGTTAAACAGCCAGGTGTCCTGCAGCACCATGGCAAACTCGCCGCGCAGCGCCGCGCGGTCCCAGTCACGCACGTCGACGCCCTCGACGCGCAGCGAACCGCCGTCCACGTCGTAGAAGCGCTGCAGCAGCTTAATGAGCGTGGTCTTGCCGGCGCCGGTGGGGCCGACGATGGCGATGGTCTGACCGGGCTGTGCCTCGCAGCTAAAGTCGTGGATGATGGTCTTGTCGGGCGTGTAGCCAAACTTGACATGGTCAAACTCCACGTGGCCGGGGCGCTTCTCGGGGATCTGCGCGTCGGCCTTCTGCTCCTCCTCGGGCGCGGCCAGGAACTCAAAGACACGCTCGGTGGCGGCGGCCATCGACTGCATCGTGTTGCTCACATTGCCCAGCTGCTGCACGGGTTGCGTAAAGTTGCGAACGTACTGGATAAAGCTCTGGATGTCGCCGGGCGTGGCATTGCCGGTCAGCGCGAGCTGTGCGCCCACCACGACGACGCCCACGTACCCCATGTTGCCCACCAGGCTCATAAGCGGCATCATCAGTCCCGACAGGAACTGCGAACGCCAGCCGCTAATAAAGAGTCGGTCGTTTTGACGGTCGAACTCCTCGATCGAGGCTTCGGCGCGGTCGAACACCTGAATAACGTTCTGGCCGGCAAAATCCTCCTCAATAATGCCGTTGACGGCGCCCAGGACCTGCTGTTGCTCGCGGAAGTACGGCTGCGAGAAGTGAATCATAACGGTCAGGATAATCGCGGCTGCCGGCAGCGTGAGCACGGTGATGCCGGTGAGCGGCAGACTGATCGAAAGCATCATGACGAGCACGCCGATAATCTGCGTGACGGACGTAATAAGCTGCGTCACGCTCTGGTTGAGCGACTGTCCGAGCGTATCGACGTCGTTGGTGATGCGGCTGAGCACGTCACCCTTGCTGTGACCGTTGAAGTAGCTCATCGGCACGACGGCGATCTTGGCGGCGATCTCCTTGCGCATGCGGTAGCAAATCTTTTGCGTGACGCCGGTCATGAGCCAACCCTGGATCAGACTGCAGGCAGAGCTTGCCAGGTACAGGCAGAGCAAAAAGCCGAGCGTCTTGGCGATCCAGTTAAAGTCGACATCGCCGGTACCGTTGACCTTGGCAACCAGGCCCTCGAACAGCTTGGTCGTAACCTGGCCAAGTACCTTTGGCCCCACAATATTAAAGATGACCGAGCACACGGCAAAGGCGACGGCGGCAAACACGGCAATCTTGTGCTGGCCGATATAGCCGAGCAGCTGCCTCATGGTGCCCTTAAAGTCCTTGGCCTTTTCGCCGCGGCCCATGCCGCCCATGCGGCCCATGGGACCACGCCGGCGGGTGGGCTTGGGAATCTGAGTCTTGGTCTCGTCTGCCATTAGCGCTCGCCTCCTTCCATAACGGTTGCAATCTCTTCTTGGGTAAGTCCCAGCTCCTCGGCGGAAAGCTGCGACTGTGCAATCTCCAGGTACGCCGGGCAGTTGTGAAGCAGCTCCTCGTGCGTGCCGGTGCCCACCACGTGGCCGTCGTCGAGCACGATGATCTGGTCGGCGTGCATGATGGTCGCGATGCGCTGGGCCACGACCACGAGCGCGGCGTCGGTAACGTTTTTGGCGAGCTCCTCGCGCAGACGCGCGTCGGTCTTGTAGTCGAGGGCGCTAAACGAGTCATCGAACACCACGACCTCGGGCTTCTTGGCCAACGCGCGGGCGATGGCCAGACGCTGGCGCTGACCACCCGAAACATTGGAGCCGCCCTGGCTGATGGGGGAGTCGTAGCCGCCCTCGCGCTCGGCGATAAAGTCCTCCGCCTGGGCGACGCGTGCCGCCTGGCGCATATCCTCGTCACTTACCATGTCGCCAGCAAACTTGAGGTTGCTCTCGATGGTGCCCGAGAACAGGCGCCCCTGCTGCGGGATGTAACCGATGCGGCGGCGAAGCTCGGAGAGGGTCATATCGCGCACGTCGACGCCGTCGAGCGAAATGCTGCCGCCCGTCACGTCGTACAGGCGCGGAATCAGCTGCACGAGCGTGGACTTGCCCGAGCCCGTGGAACCAATGATGCCGAGCATCTGGCCGGCGTGCGTGGTGAAGTTTACGCCGCTAATGACGTCGGCGCGGGCATCGGGATACTGGAAGCTCACGTCACGGAAGGTGAGCTCGCCGCGCGGCGCGCTGGCAGCGGGCAGTTTGGGCGAGGCGGGGTCGTTGATGCTCGTGGGGCAGGTGATGACCTCTTCCACGCGCTCGGCTGCGACCTCGGCGCGGGGCAGGATGACCGAAACCATGGTGAGGATCATAAACGCCATGACGATCTGCATGGTGTAGGAGATAAACGCCATCATGTTGCCGACCTGCATCACGCCGTCGGACACGCCCTGCGCGCCAAACCAGACGATAAGCACGGTGATGCAGTTCATGACCAGCATCATGAGCGGCATCATAAAGCTCATGGCGCGGTTGGTGTAGAGCTGCGTGGTCATCAGGTCGAGCGAAGCCTTGTCAAAACGCTCGAGCTCATGCTCCTCGCGGTTAAACGAGCGGATGGGCATAAGGCCGTCGAGCAGCTCGCGGGCGGTAAGGTTCACGCGGTCCACAAAGCTCTGCATCTTTTTGAACTTGGGCATGGTGAGGCCCATGAGCACGCCGACGACGGCCGACACCGCGATGATGGCCACGGCGATGGTCCACTCCAGACCGGTGCGGTTAGCCAGGACACGCATGACAGCGACGATGCCCATGACGGGGGCCATCAGACACATGCGGATAAACAGGGTTGCCGCCATCTGGATCTGCTGAATGTCGTTGGTGCAGCGGGTGATGAGCGAGGCCTGGCTAAACTTGCCCACCTCGGCCGGCGAGAAGTGCATAACCTTGTTGAAGGTCTCGCGGCGCAGGTCGCGTGCGATGGAACAGGCGGTGCGCGACGCCACGGCACCGGTCAGGATGGTGGCGACGAGCGACACAAGGCACAGACCAAACATCGTGGTCGCCATGCGGCCCAGGTAGGCGTTCTGCACGTCGGCGGGGTCGATGCCTTGCGCCTTGTACTCGTCTTGCACATAGCTCACGGCGCGTTGGGTCACGATGGAGCCCGACATGGAGCCCATTTTGTCCGCCATATCGTTGGCGCCCTCGACGAGCTTGCCCTGGTCGATTAGGCCGCCTTCAACGCCTAGACGCAGGCTCTTCATGGTGATCTTGCCACCGTCGGCATCAATCTGCTTTTGCATGTTCTGCGCCGCTGCGGCCTTCTGCTGCATCTCGGCGAGCTGCTCGGGCGTCATCGCCGCCATCTGCTCGGGGGTGGGCATGGCCTGGGCGGTGCTGTTGTCTTGTTCGTTGGACGTGCCCATCATGTCGCCCATGGAGCCAGCGTCGATGCCCTGGTTGAGCGAAAGGACGACGGTCTCGGGCAGGCTCATAATGTCAGCAATCTTGCCGCCATCGGTGCGCTCTTCCTCGGTGCCCTTGTACGTCCGAATGCCGTTGTTGTCTGCCTTGCTAAACACGGCCTCTACCGCTTTGGCATCCTTGGCGCTCATAAAGAGCTTGAGGTCATCGAGCGATTCGGCGCGAATGGTGTCGGGTACGGGCGAGGCGATGCCGCCTTGCTGCACGCCCACATCGACGATGTCACTCATATACGTAGGTAGCGCTAGGTCGGCATTGCAGCTGATTACGATAAGCACGATAGCCGTGAGTAGCGCCAGGATATGCTTTTTAAAGAGCTTGAGAATCCTCACTCGGCATCTCTCCTTTCTTGATTGCGATCGATAATTTCGTTGGCACGCCTTAGGAGGCGCACCATCTCTTGGGTATCTGTTTCGCCGAGCTGCTCGAGGAAGGCTGCGGTGCGGTCCTCGAATTCCCGACGTTTGATTTCGATGACCTGGAATCCCTTGTCGGTCACTGTGACGTGTACGCGACGACGGTCGGTCTTTGAGTGCTCGCGCTCGACCCAGCCCTTGGCCTCGAGGGCGCGCAGGATATTGGCGATACGGGCGCTCGAGACCCAGGCACGATCGGCGAGTTCGCTCGGCGTGAGCGAGCCGCCGGCGCGCATGAGGGCGCGCATGACGGCCATCTCGCCACCCAGAGCCTGGTCGGCAAAGCGCGAAACGCGCTGGTGCATGCTGCCAAACTCGGTAAAGAGTTGACGCCCAAGCTCATGGAAATCGGTATCTTCCACCGAAAACCCCTAACACTAGAAACTATTTTCGGTGAAAGATGATACCCCCGCCCAAGCATTCCATTCGGTAGATTTCTAGGCATGTCCCAAAAAACTACTTGGCCGCTAGGCAATATAAAGAGCGTATAAAGAATTAAAATAATTCAATAATTGTAGCGTTTCAAAGAACTATTATGCCCGCGGTTAGGCGAGGGGTTGTCACCACCATGACGACTGGGACTCATATAATCGCCACGTGCGATGCTCCAACTTCCCGCAAGGAGACACCTTACATAAAGGGGGATGGAGTCATGGCATTTGACTTCACGGGCAAGACCGCGATTGTCACGGGCGGCACTCAGGCATTGGCCTCGAGATTGCCAAGGGCATCGTTGCGGGCGGCGGACACGTCGCGCTCATCGCAAGGAACGCTGCTAAGGGCGAGGCCGCGGTGGCCGAGCTTGGCGATGGCAACAAGTTCTATCAGCTCGATGTCGCCGATGCACCCAAGGCGCGCGAGACCGTCGAGCAGATTTTTACGGACCTGCCACAAACCAACATCCTGATCAACTGCGCTGGCGTCATCAGCACCAAGAAGTTCGACGAGATCGATGACACCGAGTGGCGTCGCACCATCGACATCAACCTCAACGGTACCTTTACCATGATGAACGCCGTGTACCCGCACTTTAAGGCGGCCCATGCCGGCACTATCGTCAACGTGAGCTCCGTTGCTGGCAAGATCGGTGGCGGCCTGCTCGGCACCGCCGCCTACGCCAGCTCCAAGGCCGGTGTTAACGGTCTAACCAAGGCAGTCGCCAAGGAAGGCGGCAAGTTTGGCGTCCGCTGCAACGCCGTGTGCCCGTCGCTCACGTTGACCGATATGACCTCGATTCTCTCTGACGAGAACTCTCAGCGCATCATCAACGGTATTCCTCTGGGCCGCGCCGCCCAGGCCAGCGAGCCTGCGCAGATGGTGCTGTTCTTCGCTTCCGACCTCGCCAGCTTCGTGAACGGCGAGATCGGCGACTGCGACGGTGGCATCGTCCTGGACGGGTAATACCCCACGACGATTATTCGGCGACGGCTCCTGCGACTCGGGACCGTCGCCTTCTTTCTGATATAGGCGCGTGCGGCTACGATTCGCATGCATCCAAAGGAGATATATATGAGTGAATCGACTGCGGTGGAGGCGCCGGCGGCAAAGGAGCCGTTCTTTAAGATGTCCTCCATCCCGGGTGCCAATATCTTGGTGCCGCTTCTGTTGGGCTGCCTGCTCAACACGCTGTTCCCCGACCTGTTCAAAACGCTCGGCAGCTTTACGCTTGGTATGACCCAGCAGGGTGCAGGCCCGCTCGTGGGCGCTTTTTTGCTTATCGTCGGTACGACGATTTCGTTTAAGAGTGCTCCTGCCGCCGCTGCCCGCGGCGCCATCATCATCGCCGTCAAGCAGATCGTGGTCGTTGCCGTGTCGCTGCTCATCCTTTATGTGTTCAACGACAACCTGTTTGGCATCTCGGCCATGGTGATGCTGGCCGCTTGCACGGGTGCCAACAACGCTATGTACGCTGGACTGATGGGCACCATGGGCAACGAGGCCGAGCGTGGCGCCGTCGCAATCACCACGCTGGTTGTCGGCCCTCCGGTCACGATGATTGTCCTTGGCGCCGCCGGCCAGGCTCCGATCGGCTGGTCGCTCGTGGGTGCCATCCTGCCGATCGTCGTCGGCATTATTCTGGGCAACCTCTTCCCCAGCTTTAAGAAGATGATGGCGCCGGCACTTTCCGCCGTCATCGTGCTCGTCTTCTTTGCCATGGGCTCGACCATGACCTTTGGCCAGCTCATTAATGGCGGTCTTCCCGGTATTCTGCTCGGCGTGATCTGCTCGGTGGTCTTTGCAATTCCCGTCATCGCGGTCGATAAGCTCACTGGCGGTACGGGTGTCGCAGGTGCGGCCATTTCGAGCTGCGCCGGAGCCAATGTGGCCACGCCTGCTGCCATGGCAAGCGTCAACGAGGCCATGTACGGCGGTGCGGTGCTCGCGACGGCCACGGCACAGGTTGCTGCCTGTGCTATCGTGACGGCCATTTTGACCCCGCTGGTCACCAGCTGGTGCCACAAGCATTTTGAGGGCCAGGGCCACAGCAAGGCAACGACCGACAAGGCCGCCGCAGCCGCCTAATGCCAAGCGGCAATCAAAGCTAAATAACTAGCCATGCCACAGGGCGGCCCCGGGGGAAATCCCGTGGCCGCCCTGCAGTTTCTGTGGGGTCTCTGGGGCACTTTACCCTGCTAAAACTGGCATAACAGCTAGAGTGAACGTCGTACAAAGGCAAGGAAAAATACCAAACAAATCGGTGAACGGTAGTTGTTCGCGCTCGCATTTCCTGCGGGTTTGTAAAAAACGCCTTTATGATATAAAAAAAGAAACATATAACAGCCCTGATGAAGGGGGTGGCTATGTTATCCTTCTCAAACGGGTGAAATCTTGGGTTTTGGGTTGCAGTTCCAAGGTGGACAAACGTTTTCCCTGCACCGACGTGTGGTGAAGAACGGAAGAAGCCGGTAGTGCAAGCCGATAATTCAAGAATTCAATAAGCAGCGGTGTGAGAGAGCGCCGCATTACACGTAACTAGGAGCGTGGTTACACAATGCAGGAGGCATGGGAAGGCTTCAAGGAAGGCATCTGGACGGGAGAGGTTGACGTCCGAGACTTCATCCAGAAGAACTACACCCCCTACGAGGGCGACGAGTCGTTCCTCGCCGGTCCGACCGAGCGTACCAAGGAGCTGTGGGGCGAGGTTCTCGACCTGCTGCTTAAGGAGCGTGAGCAGGGCGGTGTCCTCGATATGGACACCAAGACCGTCACGGGTATCGTGAGCCACCCCGCTGGCTACATCGATAACGCCCACCGCGATAAGGAGACCATTGTTGGCCTCCAGACCGACAAGCCGCTCAAGCGCGCTCTGCACGTCAACGGCGGTATCCGCATCGCTTGCCAGGCTGCCAGCCAGCACGGCTACAAGATCGACGAGAACGTTGTCGAGCGCTACACCTTTGAGCGCAAGACCCACAACGCTGGCGTCTTCGATGTTTACACCCCCGAGATGCGTGCTTGCCGCTCGGCTCACATCATCACCGGTCTGCCCGATGGCTATGGCCGCGGCCGCATCATCGGCGACTACCGTCGTGTTGCCCTGTACGGCGTCGACTACCTGATCAAGGACAAGGAGGCCCAGAAGGCTTCCACCCCGACGGTCATGACCGCCGACAACATCCGCGATCGTGAGGAGCTGCAGGAGCAGATCCGCGCCCTCGGCGAGCTCAAGATGATGGCCGAGACCTATGGTTTCGATATTTCCAACCCTGCTACCAACACGCAGGAGGCCATCCAGTGGATGTACTTCGCCTACCTCGCTTCCGTTAAGGAGCAGAACGGCGCCGCTATGTCCATCGGCCGTACCTCTACGTTCATCGACATCTACGCTGAGCGCGACCTTGCCAACGGTACCTTCACCGAGGAGCAGATTCAGGAGTTCGTGGATCACTTCATCATGAAGCTCCGCATGGTCAAGTTTGCCCGTACCCCCGAGTACCAGGCCCTGTTCACCGGCGATCCGCAGTGGGTCACCGAGTCCATCGGCGGCATGGGCGTCGACGGCCGTACGCTCGTTACCAAGATGAGCTACCGCTACCTGCACACGCTCGAGAACATGGGCACCAGCCCCGAGCCCAACATGACCGTTCTGTGGTCGACCCGTCTGCCCGAGAACTTCAAGAAGTTCTGCGCCAAGACTTCTGTCGCCAGCTCCTCGATCCAGTACGAGAACGACGACCTCATGCGCGTTTACCACGGCGACGACTACGGCATCGCCTGCTGCGTGTCCTCCATGCGCATCGGCAAGGAGATGCAGTTCTTCGGCGCTCGCGCCAACCTGGCCAAGTGCCTGCTGTACGCACTCAACGGCGGTGTTGACGAGGTCTCCAAGAAGCAGGTCGGCCCCAAGTATCGCGCCGTCGAGGGCGATACGCTCGATTACGACGACGTTGTGGCCAAGTACAACGATATGATGAAGTGGCTCGCTGGCGTGTACGTCAACTCGCTGAACATCATTCACTACATGCACGATAAGTACTGCTACGAGCGCATCCAGATGGCTCTGCACGACAAGCACGTGCACCGCTGGTTCGCTACGGGCATCGCTGGCCTTTCCGTCGTGGCTGACTCCCTGTCCGCCATCAAGTACGCCAAGGTCCACCCCGTCCGCGACGAGAACGGCATCATCGTCGACTTCGAGACCGAGGGCGAGTTCCCCAAGTACGGTAACGACGACGACCGCGTCGACCAGATCGCTCACGACGTTGTGCACCAGTTCATGGAGTACATCCGCATGAACGACACCTACCGCAACTCCGTGCCCACGACCTCGGTTCTGACCATTACCTCCAACGTCGTGTACGGTAAGAAGACCGGCTCCACGCCCGACGGCCGCAAGGCTGGCCAGCCGTTCGCCCCGGGTGCTAACCCCATGCACAAGCGCGATAGCCACGGCGCCATCGCTTCGCTGTCTTCGGTTTCCAAGCTCCCGTTCCGCGATGCTCAGGACGGCATCTCCAACACCTTCTCCATCATTCCGAGTGCGCTCGGCAAGGAGGATCAGGTGTTCTTTGGCGATATCGACCTTGATCAGCTGGGCGAGTAACTATTGTTAGTGCTATACTAACAATAACGATTACTGATTAGTGCGCCGGTTTCGGCCGGCGCCTATCAATCGAAGGAGACACATTATGAAGGTTTCTGAAGTTTCCGAGACTCAGGCCGATAACCTGGTCCACATGCTCGACGCTTACGCCGAGAAGGGTGGCCACCACCTGAACATCAACGTCTTCAACCGTGAGACGCTGCTCGACGCTCAGGCTCACCCCGAGAAGTACCCGCAGCTGACCATCCGCGTTTCCGGCTACGCCGTGAACTTCCACACGCTCACCAAGGAGCAGCAGGACGAGGTCATTTCGCGTACCTTCCACAACAAGTTCTAAAGGGACTCAACTCCCACCAGAGACCCGGTAAGGCCTACGCACTTTGCCTCTCAAACGTCCTCGCCGCTTCGCGGCTGCGGAATGTTTGCGAGACAAAGTGCTCCCGGCCTTGCCGGGTCTCCTGCGTTGTCGCCCTTTAGGGAACCACGCTAAATTAAATTGGTGTCCTCGGACATGCAAAGGGCTCCGCTGTGCGCTTCGCGCGGCGGAGCCCTTTGCGTCCTGCGGAATGTTTTGGAAAGTAACCCAAAGCGGCCCGGCGGGGTCCTGTGTAGTCACCCTTTGGACGGAACTCTCCTAATGGGTTGAGCGTTCTGGATTCTTGCTTGCTACCGTTTATCGCGTATAGCGACCGTTTGCGGAATAAGTAACACTCCTTAATAAACCGTGTAGAATCTCAGTTAAGCACGGAGTTTTCCAGGGAGACGCTGTCCTTTGTTGTGTGCAAGGGACGGCGTCTCTTTGGCGCTTGGAAGCCGTTCTGCAGCAGGACGGCGGACGTGCGTCATATATTAAAAAGCCAACGTCGAGATGGGTCGTGATAAGAATGAGCAAGTACGTAATCGTGGTTGAATCTGGTTCGGATGTGACGCCAGAGCTCTGCGAACGCTACGGCATCGTGCGCGTGCCCATGCATGTCACGATTGGCGACGAGACCGTCGAGGACGGCTCGATCGATCCGCTCGAGATTTATTCGCGCTGCAACGAGTTTGGCGTGATGCCCAAGACCAGTGGCTGTTCGCCAGCGGATTTTGCGCATGTGTATGACCGCATCCATGCCGAGCAACCCGACGCGACTATTTTGCATCTTGCATATTCCGAGGTCACGACCTGCTCGCACCAATCATCGAAGATCGCCGCCCAGGGGCGCGACTACGTGTTCTCCATGGACACGCGCTTTGTCTCGGTAGGCCAGTCGCTCGTTGTTGTCGAGACCGCCAAGTATATTGAGGCTCATCCCGATGCCACCGTTGACGAAATTTTCGCCTTCACCAATTCGGTGATGGACCGCGTGCTGTTGGGCTTTGTTCCTACCGACCTTGCCTTCCTTAAGGCAGGCGGTCGCTTGTCCAACGTCGCGTTCCTAGGCGCCCATCTGCTCAAGATTAAGCCCTGCATTGAGGTGACGGGCGGTAAGTTTGTGGCGACTAAGAAGTTCCGCGGCTCCATGCTCAAATGCGCCCGTGCCTTTATTGACCACATGGTTGCCAAGGGCGATATTGATTACTCGCACATTGGTTTGGCGTATTCGGTGGGGCTTTCCGAGGAGCTGCGCGATGATATGGAGGTCTACGCGCACGACCTGGGCTTTAAGGACGTCACCTGGACTCAGGTTGGTGGCGTCATCTCGAGCCACTGCGGCCCGACTGCCTTTGGCGCGGTGCTCACGCTTAAGGCGTAAAAGCCTGGCGTCTATCGATTTCTATTGCCACGGCGGCGGGCGGGTTGCGATAACCCTCCCGCCGCTCTTGCATGGGGTCAAATAGAACAACCCAATTGACCGCTAAACCATTTCACCATCATACGTATGGGCTAGAATGGCTCTGGCATTTTAATTGGTTGCATCCAAGGAGAGGCAAGGTAGCGCGAATGGCAGAAATGACGCTTGAGGGTGTGGACGCTCGTCCCGAGGACTCTGCGTTTGCCCTTGGCCGCGTGCATTCAATCGAGACGATGGGAACGGTCGATGGACCCGGCATCCGCTTTGTGGTGTTTGTTCAGGGCTGTCCCATGCGCTGCGCGTATTGTCACAATCCCGATACCTGGTCTGTTAACGGCGGCACGATGGTGACCGTCGAGCACCTGATGGACGAGTTCCAGAGCAACCATGAGTTCTACCGTAGCGGCGGCATTACCGTTTCGGGCGGAGAACCGCTCCTGCAGCCCGAGTTTTTGGCCGACCTGTTCCGTGCAATGCACAACAACCCCGATGGCCGTGTACATACCTGCCTTGACAGCTGCGGATATGCGTTTGACCCCAACCACCCCGAGAAGTTCGATGCCGTGCTCAACGAGACCGACATGGTGCTGCTCGATATTAAGCATGCCGATCCGGTCGAGCATAAAAAGCTGACCGGTTGCGATCCCGCACGCATCTTGGCGTTTGGCGATGAGCTTGCACGTCGCAAGATCAAGGTTGTTATCCGCCACGTGGTTGTGCCGGGCATTACCGACACGGTGGAGGAGTGCGAGGCGCTCGGTCGTCTGATTGCCCCGTGGCATAACGTGGTCGGCCTGGAAATGCTGCCGTATCACACCATGGGTGTCGTCAAATATGAGCAGTTGGGGATTCCCTATAAGCTCGAGGGCGTTCCCCAGATGGATACCGTGCGCATGCCCGAGCTGCGCAACGCCGTCATGACGGGCATGAAAAAGCGCCGCGCCGAACTCAAAAACGCCATCGGCTAGCGGCACTCATTGGGGACAGACTTAAATGAGTGCCCCTGGCACCAAGTTGATTGCCAAAGAGCCCCGTCAAGTTGCGGTGGAATAGTTCTTGTTTTTCGGCTTATGCCGTCCAAACAGGAACTATTTCACCGCAACTGCGTTTTGGGTAGAGATGTGCAACAGAATTGGCAAAAATGCATAGAAACGCTTGTGGTTTCTTTAAAGACACCTTAAACGCCACTGAATATCTTTGGAAAGAAATGCCTGATCGGTATCATGCTGCTCGTATATAAACGGTAGCAATCAGGAGACCACGTGCGAAACATCGCATCGCGGGATGAGTATGTGCCGCAGCATAGCAGCAGATATGAGACGAAGGGCACGTCTTCGCGTGGCCTTGCCGACACTCGCATCCGCGTGAGGAAGATTGCCGCCATTGGGATGCTAACGTCGGCGGTTATTATCCTCGGAATTACCGCCAAAACCTACGCGTCGGAGCGGATGGCACACTCAGATGCGTCAACGGTACAGACGCAAAACAAAAAGGTCTCTGAATCTAAAGTCACCGCAAGTCAAACCCTGTCGACAGCGAACCTCAAGACGGGGCTTTCGAAGGCGGACTTTAACGATATTCCCTCAGGCGATACCGTGCAGACCTTCTCACTGGTTGATGACCAGATCCTCGCCCTGGAGGATGAGAACCTCGCCGCACTCCAGAATGCGCTTGACCAGGCGCAGGAGCTGGGCGATGTGGGCGTGGTGTTTTACGACCTGTCGAGCGGTAAGGGCGTGACGTATAACGCTGATGTCGAGGTGTACGGTGCGAGTAGCTACAAGGCACTCTATGCGTTGTACATTTGCGAATCTCTGGTCGAGACGGGCCAGGTTTCACTCGATGACTCCCTTGGCACCTATGGTGGCTACAACATGGGTTGGCAGACGGTACGCGACTTGATCGAGGCTGCGGTCGTTTATTCAGACAACGATTCGTTTATTGCGTTACGTGCGGCGTTTGACCGTGTCGGTTACGAGGGTTGGATTGTCGGTCTTGGTATCGATTACGATACCGCACTCGATCCGATGAGCGATTTCCCAACCTACTGCGCGCGCACCTCGGCCAAGTTGTGGCGCGAGATGAGCGAGTATTTGAGCCGTGATACCGAGACGTCGCAATGGCTGTCGGGTCTTCTGGCCTCTACGACCCAATCGTTTATTCGTGACGGCATTGCGGACGACCAAGCCTTGGTGCGCAACAAGGCCGGCTGGATCAGCGAGGCAGGTTGCAATGCGACATGCGATGCGGGTCTCATCGATGTCGGCGGCGACACCTACATTATGAGCATCATGACATCGATGCCATGGAGCGACCATTCGAGCGAGGTCGTGGCTGCCATCGCCAAGGCGCTCTATGATACCCGCGCTGCACTGGCTTAGCGTGTTCGTTTGGCGAGGTCAAACAAAATGCTGGTACCATACCGTGGTTGAGAATTTCGTATAGGTTTGGGGAATGGTATGGCTACCATCGCGATTATCGGTGCGCTCGAAAAAGAGATCATGCAGATTAAGGAAGAGCTGAGCGACGTTTGCGAGGCACGGGAGGCAGGCTTGACCGTTGTGAGCGGTGGGCTCGACGGCCTGATGATTGTCGCCACAACGGCGGGCATGGGCACGGTGAACGCCGCCGCTGCGACACAGCACCTCATTAGCAAGTATGCTCCGCAGGCTGTTGTGTTTTCGGGCATTGCGGGCGGTTTGAACCCCAAGCTCCATATCGACGACGTGGTCATTGGTAAACGCCTGCGCTATTTGGATACCGATACCGCGCTTATCGCCGAGTCCGCACCGGGGCTCGAGGAGTTTGGCTCGACGCCTGCGCTGGTCGATATTGCCGCCGATGTGCTTGCTGAGCGTGGGTTTGTTGACGCTTCGACAAATGCAGTCGCTTCGAACGAGGGCACCAAGCAGTTCCTGGTCGGCACGATTGCCACGGGTAACCGCTTTGTGACGGGCGCCGTCATGCGCAACGACGCTATCGAGGCGACGCATGCCGATTGTGTCGGCATGGAGGGCGCGGCAATTGCCCATGTCGCAACCAAAAATGGTGTCGATTGCCTGGTGTTGCGCGCTATCAGCGATAATTGTGACGAGGCGTACGATGCAATTTGCGAGCGCGAGTTCGATCTGTTCGAGTACGCGCGTGTCGCAAGTGACATCACGCTCGATATCGTCCGCCGCATTGCCGCCGCGCAATAGCGCGTCTATTTGTAAGAACCTACGACCAAGGAGTGTCCATGGCCGATTCCATTAACTACCAGCTTGCCAAGTTCGTCGCCAGCTACGGCAAGGTTTCGCAGATTCCCGAGTCTACCTGCCCCGAGGTGAGCTTTGTCGGCCGCTCCAACGTGGGCAAGTCGTCGATTATGAACAAGCTCTTTGGCCGCAAGAACCTGGTCAAGGTTTCCAGCACGCCGGGCAAGACGAGCAACATCAACTTCTTTGAGGCCGACGACGTACATTTCGTGGATCTGCCGGGTTACGGTTTCGCCCGTCGCTCCAAGGCCGAGCGCGACCGCTGGGCCGAGCTTATCGGCGACTTTTTCGACTCCGAGCGCAGCTTTAACTTGGTTGTCTCGCTGGTGGACATTCGTCACGACCCCAGCAAGCTCGACCACGACATGATCGACTACCTACAGGGCAACGAGTTCAACTTTATCGTCTGCCTCACCAAAGCCGACAAGCTCAGCCGCACCCAGCAGGCCCGCCAGGCAGCAGCCATCAAGAAGCAGCTTAACGTCCCGGCCGAGAACGTGATCATCACAAGCTCCCAAACCGGCACCGGTATCGACGAACTTAAGCGCCGCATTGCCGAGGCCTGCCTCTAATCAGGTTAACCCCCAAAGCTCCTATCTATATCACCTCAGTGATAGTTATTGGTAAACTATCACTGAGGTGATATTTTTGGAGGTCGCTATGGAGCTATGGCACGGGTCGGAGGTTGTTGTCGAACATCCATCGCTGGATAGATGTAGACAGTTCAACGACTATGGGCGTGGGTTTTATTGCACGCCACATGAGGAAATGGCGATGGAATGGGCATGTCGGACCGAGTCTGATGGCATTGCGAATCGATATGAGCTTGATTTAGATGGTCTTGCGATTTTGGATTTGGAATCAGGTGAGTTCTCGATTCTCAACTGGCTTGCAATTCTGGCGAATAACAGAGAGTTCAATGTCTCGACGCCATTGGCGCGCGAAGGGCTACGATTTCTACTTGATAACTGTCTGATTGATATTTCTTCATATGACGTTATTCGGGGCTATCGCGCTGACGACTCCTATTTTTCGTTTGCAAGACAGTTTGTCAGCGGCATGATATCGCTCAGACAGCTGCAACGTATCATGCGCTTGGGTGATTTGGGTATTCAATATGCTCTTATGAGCGAGCGCGCTTTTTCGGTGATTAGATTCTGCGATTGGAAGCAGGCTTCGGGGCCTGAGTTTTATCCCAAGCGTTTTGAGCGTGAGCAGAATGCTCGACGCAAATACTTGGATACGGTTAACGGGTTCGATTCCGAAGGTATCGACATTAGGGATTTAATGGCAGGGAGGGTTGATTTAAATGATCCAAGAGTTAACGGATTGTGGGCCGAGTAGGACATACCCCGTCTACTACCTCGAGGATGCAATGAACAACCTCGGTGACTGCTTTGACTATGCCGTCAATGACTATGGAGCAGAAGGATCTGAAGTTGCTGAACTCTTTTGTCTGAGCGGGGTTGCCCGCGAGTTTGAGCGTGGCAACGCATGGGTCGTATCGGGAAAATCGGGCGTTGAGCTGTTCGCACTGATCGCCGAAAGGTCGGGCTATGAAGCCAGGTCTATGCCGGACCGCACCTATCGATTTGAGAAAACACCGGAATACTGGACGGGCTGGATATTGGCGTATCTACAGTGGCGCCTGGGAGAGTCTTTTGAAGACCTGCTGCATGTCGCTCCGTTTGATGTGCTGCGCAGTTTGTACTATCCCTGGCACGAAGCCTCGGAGGAACGCGTGGCGCGTCTTATTTGCGACATGGCGAAGAAAACACCTCGTCAAACCAAACTGGCGCTAGCGAGAAAGAGGGTCAAGAAAACCCAGCAAGACCTGGCATACGAATCGGGCGTATCACTCCGCTCAATCCAAATGTACGAACAGCGGCAGAGAAACATCAACGAAGCCTCGGTAACAGCCGTAAGGGATATGGCGAAAGTCCTACACTGCAGCATCGAAGACCTCCTAGAGCCAGTCTTCGAATACAAGGAATCTAGCGCAGCGTAAGGCGGGCATTGACCAATGATTGCGCAAGTGAAAGTGTGCCAAACTGCATTTAACTCAGCAAAGCTAGCCGTTATATTAGGGCATACGGCTCTCGTGGGTATTCACTAGGTTGCTTATATATTGTAATGCCCCGTTAAGCAAAGGTGCTCAGCGGGGCATTTCTAAATCGGCGATGCTAACGGGAGTTAAGCTGTAATAAATTGCGACAGAAAACGCCCGTATTTGATGATTAAGACAAATTACTCAATTCGGGCGCTCAACCAGTACTCTCCATTCGAAGCTACGATTGCGTATGTAATTCCATTTTTGACAATCGGTTCATCTACGCAAGCAGCGCCAACTTGCTTGGCATCTGAAAACGAAAGCGTTGGATCAATCGCTTGTATGGTTGCTAATGCTGTCGCCGCGGCATAATCTGAATTTTCGAAGTACATGACTATGTTTTTGAAGCAGTTTACGGATCCAAGATAGCTGAATAGCAGTTGACTGCTCGAGTCCGAGAAAAAGCCTCCAATACCGGCAAGCGTAGAGCCATTTTTTATCTGAAGCTCGAGTCCCGTGCCGCTATCGTCTAGCTCGTAACTCGCCTTCATATTGCTGCAATTGGGGATATCGGAGAATTCCTCGTTAAGTCGTTCAATAAAGCCTTCAGGTGAAATTGAAAACGATCCGTCGCCAAGAAAGGAAGTAATTTCCTTTTCGTTGCGAGTGTCAACGACCTCGCCGCATTTTTCGCATTCTCGTATTTCCTTTGAGGTGGCATCTGCGTAGTCAACTTCGGTAGTCCACGAGCCCGGTTGATGCCCAAGGGGTTTTCCATCGGTTTTACCACAGCGTTGACAGGTCTTCGGAACCGTGCACGTTGCTTCTTCCCATTCATGTCCGAGCGGTTCCCCCTCGGTTTTGCCGCAACTTTTACAGGTGCGAGGGCTTGTACAGCTCGCATTGGTCCAAAGCTTATGGGTGCAAAACAATTGGGGGAATAACGTGGGCAAACAGAAGACGACAGCAACTATTGCAGTAGCTGCAATAGCCGCTCGTTTTTTACCGCCTAATTTATGAATGGCTTTCGTTAGAAGAGAGTCGCTCTCTTCTTTTTTGCATACGACGTCATATTCATTTGATGGGCGATTTTCAGGGGAAGGGGCGTCGTCGGCACCATCAGGAAACTGCTTCCCTTCAATATTCGGTATCTGCTCGTCAGATGCGCTGTGCGTTTGCTCACCGTTGGGTTCTTTCATCTCGTTATCCATGTTTATCGAGTCTCCTCTCTCGCTTAAATATGCGATGCGAACAACTGCGGTAGGTGAAACAGCTGGTGACATAAATATATCCCAGTTTGGGATATATCAAAATGGAATATAGCGTAAGCGGCATGAACGTTGATGCAAATAGGACATGCGGAAAATGCCTCTCCCAGATTCGCCGGGAGCAAGGTATCACTCAGGTTGAACTCGCAAGGAAACTGAGGGTACCTCAGTCGTTCATCTCGAAAGTCGAGACCGGAGAACGCAGTCTTAGGGTTTATGAGCAGTTCGCCTATGCGGAGGCGCTTGGAATTACTGTTGAAACGCTAGTACGTAAACTTGGGGCTGTTTTGAGTAGCGAAGATAATTAGATGACGTCACGCATCGATCATCAATTAGAAATTAAAACAGAGCTATAGGGCGAATGAGAAGCTGGGAAGTGCGCCTTTATCAAATAGAAGCCAAAAAATCAGCCCGGCGACTTTCCAGAGCGTAGGTTCCTGTAGCCGCCGCCAGCGAAGTTAACGTAGGGGAGGCCAGGCGCTTTGCCCCCAAATCTTTCCGCAGGACGGCAGAACCCCCGCCGCACGAAGTGCGTAGCGGGGGTCCTGTCATGTCCGAGGACGATTTGGGGGCAAAGCCCCTGGCCTACCCGGCGGGTATACGGGACGGCGACTACAGGTATTCGATCTGGGCGCCTTCCGTGTCGCACGTTAAAATATGCGTATCACACTTGGGGAACTGCTCACGCAGCTTGACCTGCAGGAACTTTGCCACGATGGTATCGTCGGTTACGGCCATGAGGGTCGAGCCCGAACCGCTGATCCAGATGGTCTTGGCGCCGCCGTTAAGGCAGGTGTCGCGCACGGCGTTGTAGTCGGGAATCAGACGGCGACGATAGGGTTCCTGGATGCGGTCGTCGTTGGCGGCGGCAATCAGGTCAAGGTCGCCGGTCTCCAGGCCGCGCGTCATGCCGGCGATGCGGCCCATTTGCCACACGGCGGTGGAGAGCGGAATCTCCTGCGGCACGACTTTGCGCGCCTCGCTCGTGTGCACCTCGTAGGGCGGAATCACAGTAATAAAACGTAGCTTGTTGCTTACCTCGTAGCGCAGGCACTGGGGCAGCGAGTCGGTCGGCGTAAAGGAGCAGACGGCGCCGCCCAGGATAGCGGGGGCGACGTTATCGGGATGGCCCTCGACCTCGGTGGCGATGCGGACGAGCTCGGCGCGGTCGACGGTGTGGCCTGTCAGCGCGGCGGCAGCATAATGCCAGCGACGACGCAGGTGGAGCTGGAACCCAGGCCGCGGGCGACGGGCACGTCGGTCTGAATGTCGATAGCGACGGGGAAGGCCGGTTCGCCCCAGGCGGCCAGAGCATCGACAAAGCTCACATAGACCAGGTTATTCTCGTTTTGGAACTCCTCGGGGCAGCCCGTGATGGTGAGCTTGTCGGCGCGCTCGAAGGTGAAGTGCGAGTAGAGGCTGACGGCCATGCCGAGGGTGTCGTAGCCGATGCCCAAGTTGGCGCTTGTTGCTGGGACGGTGATTTTGATCATGTGGGTCCTCCTGGGCGGGTCTGGCCGTTTAGTTCGCTGCTCGGGCAGTCCTGGCTCGCTCGGAAAGCACATTAAGTGCTTTCCGGCTCGTGCGGAACTCGCGACGAACTAAACGACCAGACCCGCTCGCATGCTCGTCATCATCCCGAAAGCTTAATAAAAAGAAGGTGCGCCGCTTTCGCCGGCGCTTAATAAGGAATCTAGTTGGTGCTCATTCGTTTTGCTGCAGACTCGACGTAGCTTGCCATCTCATCGACGTCGCAGACGTCTTCGAAGCGGACGGGCTTGGATTCGAGTTCGGCGAGCTGGGTCGGGGCGACCGTGTTGGTGGCCTGCTCGAGTACACGCATAGCCTCAAAATCATCCTCGGGAACGTTGAGGCCCAGGCGTCGCAGCAGGCGCGCGGGAACTTGTAGGGGCTGGCGGTCGAAAGCAGCACGCGGGCCTTGGCGCCTCGGCGGGGGCGACCTGCTCAAAGACGTGATAGCCGCAAGCGGTGTGCGGGTCGATCACGTAGCCGTTCGCATCCCAGCAGCTCTTGATGGCGGCGCGGACCTCGTCCTCGCTGGCCCAGCCGCAGCAAAACACGCTCTGGATCTTGGCCAGCAGGTCGGCGGGAACCTCGTAGCGACCCGTCTGGGCAAGCTGCTCCATAAGCCCGGCAACGAGCTCGCAGTCGCCGTCGGACAGGAAGTAGAGCATGCGCTCCAGGTTGGAGCTAATAAGGATGTCCATCGACGGTGAAATGGTCGTGAAGAACGGGCGGTTACGGTCGTAAACGCCGGTGGTCAGGAAGTCGGCAAGCACGTTGTTCTTGTCGCTCGCCACGACGAGCTTGGCGACGGGCAGACCCATGCGCTTGGCGTAGTAGCCGGCCAAGATATCGCCAAAGTTGCCGGTGGGCACACAGAACTCTACGGCGTCGCCGGCCTCGATAGCGCCGGCGCGCAGCAGCTGCGCATAGGCGGCAAAGTAGTAGACGACCTGCGGCACCAGACGGCCGACGTTGATGGAGTTGGCGCTCGAAAGCACCGTGCCGGCTGCCTCTAGACGCTCGGCAAGCTCCTTATCGGCAAAGATGCGCTTGACGGCGCTCTGAGCGTCGTCAAAGTTGCCGCGGATGCCGCAGACGGCGACGTTGTCGCCCTCCTGCGTGGACATCTGCAGATTCTGGACGCGGCTGACCTTGCCCTCGGGATAAAAGACGGTGATGCCCGTGCCCGGAGCGTCGGCAAAACCGGCGAGCGCGGCCTTGCCGGTGTCTCCCGACGTGGCGGTGACGATCATGATGCGCTCGGCGCCGCCGTCCTTGGCAGAGGTGCGGGCCATAAGGCGGGGGAGCATCTGCAAGGCGACGTCCTTAAAGGCGCTCGTGGGGCCGCCAAAGAGCTCCATCACATAGGTCTGAGGGGCGTCGGCGCCCGGTGCGGCGTCGAGTTTGACGAGCGGCGTGACCTCTTCGCTCGCAAACGTGCCGCGGTATGCCTCATTCACACAGGCCGAAATTTCTTCGTCTGTGTAATCATTCAGTAACATTCCCAACACATCTTGAGCGATTTCAAAGTACGATTTATCTGCAAGCGAGCTGATATCGACCTGCTGGGTGCCCAGCTCGTCCGAGACAAACAAACCCCCGTCGGGAGCGATGCCGGTACGGATTGCCACCTTACTTGAGCACGATAAAGTGCGTCCTCGTGTACTATGATAAGTTCCCATATAACACTGCTCCTCGGATGCCTTGGTCCCAATCGGTGAAACCATGGTATCAGAGCGCGCAAAACAGGTTTGCAGAGGCTTTTAGAAAGGTAACCTCAAGCCCATGATAAAAATTGCCAAGTTTGGCGGCTCGTCGGTCGCCGACGCCGAACACTTTAAGAAGATCAAGGCCATTGTCGATGCCGACCCGGCCCGCCGTTTTGTGGTGGTTTCTGCCTGCGGTCGCCGCTTTAAGGGCGACACCAAGGTGACCGACCTGCTCTACCTGGTTAACGCGCACGTTAAGTACCACGTGTCGTGCGAGGAGCTGCTCGAGGACATTGGGCAGCGCTATTTTGATATCGCTGACGAGCTGGAGCTCACCTATCCCATCCGCGAGGAGTTCGCGGCCTTTGCCGAGCGCGCCCGCTCGGGCGGCTACTCCACCGAGGAGCTCGTGAGCCGCGGCGAGTACTTCACCGCTCGCCTGATGGCCGAGTACCTGGGCCTGCCGTTCCTGGATGCCGCGACGGTCGTGGCGTTCCATCACGACGGTACGCTCAGCATGAATCGTACCTGCGAGCTGGTGCAGGAGTACGGTCAGCAGGGCGGCTTTGTTATGCCCGGCTTCTATGGCGCGACGCGTGAGGGTCAGATTAAGCTACTCGATCGTGGCGGCGGCGATATTTCCGGCTCGATCCTGGCCAAATGCCTTGGTGCCGACCTGTACGAGAACTGGACCGACGTTTCGGGCTTCTATTCTGCTGATCCGCGTATTGTTCCCGAGGCTCAGCCCATTGCCCGCGTTACCTACGAGGAGCTGCGCGAGCTTTCGTACATGGGTGCAAGTGTCCTGCACGAGGAGGCCGTGTTCCCCGTACGTGAGGCGGGCATTCCGCTGGTCATCAAGAACACCAACGCGCCGCAGGACCCCGGCACCATCATTAGCGAGACGGCTGACGAGGGCGAGGCAGAGCCCATCATTACCGGCGTGACCGGCAAGCGCGGCTTTGTCGCCATCAACGTTGCCCGCGACCGTACCAAGCCGCGCGTCGGCTTTATGCGCCGTGCGCTTTCGGTCTTCGAACGCTATGACGTTTCCGTTGAGCATATGCCCACCGGTGTCGACCGCTTTGGCGCCGTGGTGCAGGAGCAGGACGTGCGCGATTCGCTGTACTCGCTCGTAGGCGACATTCAGCAGGAGGTCGAGCCGCTCGAGATCGAGGTTGTCGAGGGCTTGGCACTTATCGCGACCGTCGGTCGTAACCTGCGCGGCCGTGCTGGCATCTCTGGCCACCTGTTTGGCATGCTTGGCCAGGCGGGCGTGAGCGTGCGTATGATTTCGCAGAGCTGCGATGAGATCAACATCATTATCGGCGTGGAGGAGAAGGACTTCGATCTGGCGATCCAGACCATCTACCGCGCCTTCTCGGACGAGAACGGCATTGTGAAGGTCTCCGACCTGGAGGCTCCCGCGCCGGGCGATCCCGCTCTGGCCGCGCTCCACAATTAGCTGCTATCGCGCTAGATTTTGAGTCATGTCTCAAAAATCTACAGCGGGGCGTTTCGTTTCGGTTTCGTTTCGACGGGGCGGGTTTCGTGCCCGCCCCGTTCTTGTATACACTGGCAACAATAATCGGCCTGCTCGGCGTGCGGGCAAAAGCCACAACCTTTAAAGGGGGAAGCATGAAACAGTACACGGTTGCTATTTTGGGCGCGACGGGAGCCGTGGGCACCCAGATGCTCGAGTGTCTCAACGAGCAGGAGTTCCCGGTCGGCAAGCTCAAGCTGCTAGCGAGCGCGCGCTCTGCGGGCAAGACCGTCGAGTTCCGCGGCGAGCAGGTTGTGATTGAGGAAGCTTGCCCCGAGGCCTTTGAGGGCTGCGACATCGTACTCGGCGCCGCCGGCGACGATATCGCCAAGGAACTGCTGCCCGAGGCCGTCAAGCGCGGTGCCGTCGTGGTCGACAACAGTCACGCCTTCCGCATGGATCCCGAAGTGCCGCTGGTTGTGCCTGAGATCAATGCCGACGACATCAAGTGGCATCACGGCCTTATCGCCAATCCCAACTGCGCGACCATCATCGGCCTGGTTCCCACGTGGCCGCTGCACCAGCTTGCTGGCGTGAAGCGTATGATCGTGTCCACGTATCAGGCAGCTTCGGGCGCTGGCGCTCCCGGTATGGCCGAGCTCGAGGCTCAGCTTGCCGCCCTGGGCCGTGGCGAGGAGATTCCCGAGCCGCGCGCGTTTGCCGCCCAGCTGGCGAGCAACCTGATTCCGCAGATCGGCGGTGCCAAGGAGGAAGGCTTTACCTCCGAGGAGATGAAGCTGCAAAACGAGGGCCGCAAGATCATGCATCTGCCCGAGCTGCGCGTGAACTGCACCTGCGTGCGCGTGCCCGTGCTGCGTTCGCACTCCGAGAGCATTACGCTCGAGTTTGAGCGCGACATTACGGTTGAGGAGGCCCGTGCTGCGCTGGCTGCCGCTCCGGGCGTGAAGCTGGTTGACGATATGAGCGCCGAGGATGCGCACGATCGCTTCCCCATGCCGATGGATACGTCCGACCAGGACCTGATTTGGGTCGGCCGCGTGCGTCGCGACATCTCGAACCCCGAGGCCGTGCGCGGTATCACCTTCTGGTGCTGCGGCGACCAAATCCGTAAGGGCGCGGCAACCAACGCCGTCCAGATCGCTAAGCTGCTCTGCGAGTAGCGGTTGACCTGTCCGGCGGGGGCCGGGCTTGGTTTTCAGAACGTCCTCGACCATGTGTGGCGCTTGTCCTGCTCCTTCGGAGCCGCGGACAAGGCGCCACACTGGTCTGCGGAGTGTTCTGAAAACCAAGCCCGGCCCCCGCCTGCGGTGACGTTGCTGCGAGCTGCCCACGATGGGGCCGTTGTTGGTTGGGGCCGCTGGCTGATGTGGGGGCACGTGGTTGTTGCGGGCCCTGGTCCCCGGGCGGTTGTTGGTTGGGGCCGCTGGCTGATGTGGGGGCACGTGGTTGTTGCGGGCCCTGGTCCCCGGGCGGCGGCCTCGGCGCTTTGCGCCTGCTGCCTTGGGGGGGGCTGCGGAGCGCGGCCGGCAGCTGCGGCGCGTTGCGCCTGCTGCCTGCGGGGACTTTGGGGTCGTGCGGCAGCTGGGGCGCTGTCGCGCCTGCTGCCTTGGGTGACTTTGGGGTCGATTGGGGTTGTCTGCACAATTCGCGGTATTATGTTGCGGAGTTTTGAAAGGAGCCGCTGGTGGTCACGACGACATTTGCTTCGCCTTTGGGCGAAATCTTGCTTGCCGCTGATGGCCGCGGTCTGACGGGGCTTTGGTTTGAGGGGCAGGAGCACTTTGGTTCCACGCTTCTCCGGGAAGACTCCGAACATGTTGAAGGCGCCGACGCGGTTTCCGGTACCGGTGGCATGTCGTCGGTGAGTCCGGCAAATGGTGTGGCCTCTTCGGTGCTTGAGCGTTCTTGGGCTTGGCTGAATGCTTATTTTGCGGGGCAGGAGCCTCGGTATACGCCGCCGTTGCATTTGATTGGCACGGCGTTTCAGCGTGAAGTCTGGTACGAGCTGCTTTCTATTCCGCGTGGCGAGGTCGCTACGTATGGCGAGATCGCCCAGCGTGTTGCGGCTCGACATCGTGTACCGGGAAACGAGGACCCCGTTGTGTCTCCTCGTGCGGTGGGGGCTGCGGTCGCTCGCAACCCTGTTTCGATTATTGTGCCGTGCCATCGCGTGGTTGCCGCCGATGGTTCGCTCAACGGATATGCCGGCGGCCTCGACCGTAAGGAGTGGCTACTGCGGCTTGAGGGCGCGTACGAGGAATAGCGCTCGGGCACTTTGCATAGCCAAGACGCCCTGAAAGAACGAGTCGCCGTCCTTTCGCGGTCGGCATGCGTCCAAGTGCTCAGCATCTGCGCCTTAAGTTTGGCTAAGCCATATTCTGCGCATTTAAAAACGTGCAGGTTGAGCAGCTAGGGCTGCGCTAAGGCAGCTGGCGGTGCGCTATCATCGGCAGTATCGAAACCTGTATAGCCGTGCGCCAAAGGAACAACTATGAAGCTGATGCTTGCCGAGGACGAACCTGGCCTCTCCCGCGCCCTCACCGCGATTCTTCAACATAGCGACTACGAGGTCGACACCGCCCTCGACGGTCTGACGGCGCTCGAATATCTGCTTGCCAACGACTATGACGCCGCAATTTTGGACATCATGATGCCCAGGATGGACGGCATCGAGGTGCTCAAGCGTACACGCGCCGCCGGTAAGCGACTGCCCATCATTATGCTTACGGCCAAAAGCGAGGTGTCCGATAAGGTCGAGGGCTTGGACGCCGGCGCCAACGATTACCTGACTAAGCCGTTCGCCGCCAAGGAGCTACTTGCTCGCATTCGTGCCATGACGCGTGCCGCCACGGCAATTGACGCCACGACGCTCAGCGTGGGCAACGTGCGCCTCGACACGGCATCGTGCACGCTTGCGGGTCCCTTGGGTGAGGAGCACCTGGCCAATCGTGAGTTTCAGCTTATGGAGCTCTTTATGCGCAACGCCGGCACGCGTATGCCCACCGAACGTCTGATGCTCGAGGTTTGGGGCGAAGACGCGCCCGAAGGCGCCAATGTGGTGTGGGTCTACATCTCGTACCTGCGCAAAAAGCTGACGGCACTGGGTGCCGACCTGGCCATCCGCGCGTCGCGCAACCAGGGATATTCGCTCGAGGTTGTCGAGGAAGGAGAACGGGCGTGAGCGTGCGCACGTGGTGCAAGCGCATGGCGGCGAAGCTCGGCATGGGTGTGGGCTCGGGTAATCCGGGGCGCGCCGATGCTGCCAGTGCAATGGGCCGTCGCCTGCGTCGTAAGTTCATCCTCGTTGCCATGGGCGCTGTGACCGTGGTGCTCACGCTCATCATCGCTGGCATCAACATTGTCAATTATTCGCATGTTTGCAAGATGGCCGATGCACGACTGGACTATATCCTGGCAGGCAAGGATGGCATTGATGGGGAGGACGAGCCTAAGACCGGTCCCGGTCAGGATGCGGTTGCCGGCAAGGTTGCTACCGGTAACCGGGCGGCCGTTCGCGATGTGCATTTTGAAGGCATGACGGCGGAGTCTCCCTTCGACACGCGCTACTTTACGGTGTCGATTGCCGGCGGGCAGGTGACCGATGTCAACACGGCCCGCATTGCCGCGGTAGGTGCCAAGCGTGCCGCCCGCATCGCTGCAGGACTATATTCCAAGGGTTGGACTTCGGGCTTTTCTGGCAACTACCGTTATACGGCTACGGTTCAGGGCGACAAGACAACCTATGTGTTCGTGGACTGTTCGCGCGAGCTTGCAAGTTTCCATTCGTTTTTGAGCGCGAGTGTGGCAATCAGCTGCATTGGCTGGCTGGCGGTGCTGGCAATTGTAACGGTCGCCTCGGGTGCGGTGATTCGGCCGATGGTCGAGAGTTATAGCAAACAGAAGCGCTTCATTACCGATGCAAGCCACGAGATCAAAACGCCGCTGGCCGTGATTGACGCCGCCAACGAGGTCCAAGAGATCGAGAGCGGCGAGAGCGAGTGGACGCAGAGCATTCACGAGCAGGTCGCGCGGCTGACGGCGCTCACGGAGCGTCTGGTGTTCCTGGCGCGTATGGACGAGGGTTCGGCCGGCTTTACTATGGCGACGATTGATCTTTCGGAGGCCGTGGACACGGCTGCGACGCCATTTGAATCGGTGGCGGTTTCGCGCGGAAAGCGGCTGTCGACGTCGATCGCGAGCGGTGTGCGGGCCCATGCCGATGCCGCGGCAGTGGCGCAGGTTGTTGAGCTGCTGCTGGACAACGCCACACGCTACGCAAGCGAGGACAGCGTGATCGAGCTGAGCCTGCGTGCCGTTTCGCGCGGTGCGGGCAAAGGCTCGGCCGAGCTTGTCGTATCGAATGCTGTTGATGAGCTGCCCGAGGGCGACCTGGACCGGCTGTTCGACCGCTTCTATCGTGCGGACGTGTCGCGCAGCTCCAAGACAGGTGGCTCGGGCGTGGGGCTGTCCGTCGTGCGCGCCATCGCCGAAGCCATGCGGATCCGCCACCGTATCCGGCCACGATCATCAGATCACCTTCACCGTCCGCCTCTAAAACCTGCCAAAAAGGGACAGGTTTATTTTGGCAGGTTTTATCTGTGCAGACGGCAGCGGAGGCTGGCGGTGATCGGCGCCATGAACGCCACCGACCCAAATAAACGCACCTCTAACTGCTAAAATATGGACATCGTTGTTCGGCTCCCGAAGGAAAGGAGACGGTCATGCAGTACGAGATCGGCGGAGGGGCTTTCCCGGTTGTTACGTGCAACCTTAGCGACGGCGAATCCATGATCACCGAAAGCGGTGCCATGGTCTGGATGACCCCCAACATGGAGATGTCCACCTCGGGCGGTGGTATAGGCAAGATGTTCTCTAAGGCTTTTTCGGGTGAGGCGTTGTTCCAAAACATTTGGACCGCGCACGGCGATGGCATGATTGCGTTTGGCTCTTGCTTCCCCGGCCGCATTATACCGATCGAGATTGGCCCTGGTAAGAGCTGGATTTTGCAGAAGCGTTCGTTCCTTGCCGCGGAAAGTGGTGTTGAGCTGAGCATCCACTTTAACAAGAAGGCAAAGACCGGCGTCTTTGGCGGCGAGGGTTTTATCATGCAAAAGCTCACGGGCTCGGGTATTGCCTTTGCCGAGATCGACGGCGACCTAGTTGAGTACGAGCTTGCTGCTGGCCAGCAAATGATTGTAGATACCGGCAACGTGGCCGGCTTTGAGGAGACGGTGAGCATCGACGCGCAGATGGTCAAGGGCGTCAAAAACATCATGTTTGGCGGTGAAGGCGTGTTTAACACTGTGCTCACCGGTCCGGGGCGCATCTGGCTGCAGACAATGCCTATTTCCAATCTTGCGGCAGCAGTGGCTTCGATGACCAACAACAATAACTAATCGTGTATAGGATGACGCGCGCGGCGGGCCTGGCCTGTCGTGCGCGTTTTTTGGTGGCAAACGCCCTGTTTATCGGGTGCGGCTGTGCTCCTGCAGTGCATAGATCGACTTATCCATGTTGAACAGGTAGGCCACGACGCAGACAATAAAGAACGTCGGCAGACTGCTAAAGCCAAAGACCTCGCAGCCAATAAAGATGGGCGCGAGCAGCGTGTTGGTGGCGCTGCCAAAGACGGCGGCGTATCCCAGCGCGGCGCAGAGCTCGACGGGCATGCCGAGAATTCCGGCGAGCACGACACCCAGGCTGGTTCCGATGGAGAACAACGGCGTCACCTCACCACCTTGATATCCTGCGGCAAGCGTGGCGATGGTGAGTGTGAATTTGAGCGCCCAGTCCCAAGGCATGATGGTGACCTTGCCGTCACCGTTGAGCGCCGCCGATATCAGGTTGGTGCCAAGGCCGCAGTATCGCCCCTGCCACAGCACGAACAGAATCGCCGACAGCGCAAGGCCCATAACGGCAATGCGTATGTAAGGGCTGGGGAGCAGCCGCGCCGCAAGGGTCTTGGCGTGGGCAAGGCACCAGGCAAAAGCGCCACCCACCATGCCAAACGCGATGCCCAGCAGCGCCAGCCGTCCAAGACCGGGGAGGTCGAGCGCATACGAGGCGGTAACGGCGACCTCGAACTTCTCGAGCCCCAGGGCGCCCGAGGTCATGCTTGCGGCAAGTGAAGCCGTAAGCGCGGGAAACAGCGCGCGGTATTCCATGCGTCCGGCGACCAGCACCTCGACCGCAAAGACCGTGGCGGCGAGGGGCGTTCGGAAGAGTCCGGCAAAGCCGGCGGCCATGCCGATAAGCAAAAACGTGTTGCCGGGTTCTCGGAAAGGTAGACGTCGGCCGATCCAATGCGAGACGGTTGCGCCGATCTGCACGGCTACGCCTTCGCGTCCCGCGCTGCCGCCAAAGAGATGCGTGGCCCACGTGCTCAGCATAATGAGCGGCACCAGACGCGGGGAGATGGCGTCCTCGCGTCCGTGACCTACGTCGAATACTAAGCTCATGCCCCGATCGGTGCCTTTGCCCCAGGTGCGGTAGGCAAATACGATGGCCAAGCCCATGAGGGCGAGGAAGGGAAGGAGCAGTACGATATGCTCGTCACGGAAGGCGCCAATTGCCAGGAGCACACGACCAAAAAGGGCACAGATGGCGCCAACGATAACGCCGATAGGGATTCCGACGGCGCCCATGAGCACGAGACCGCTATAGGTGTTGACCAGGCGTTTGATTCTGCTCGAAGCGCTGCTTTCTGACATTTTGCTTTCCGACATTTTGCTTTCCGACACTTGCTCTCTTGATAGAAAAAGAGCTGGAGTTGCGCATCGTTGAGAGGCTTTCCAGCTTTAGCAAAACAAACTTATAAGATGCGACGGGCCGCGTCAAGATAATTACCGGACGGCCTAGGAGGCGGCTGGTTGGCTGGCTTAAAACCTAGCGCGTGAAATGACGCCCCACGCTATTCAGCGCGCTTGATAGGATGACGAACCACGGTCTTAAGTTTCTCCGGTGCGCATTTGCGTGGATCGGAGAGATAGATTTCGTGATGTAAACGGGTGTCTGAGAAGTCGGGAACATAGCCCAGCTCGGTCGTGTATTCATGCATAGCGTCTACGGTCGCCGGTTCGTTGTCGTAGGGCCCGGTGTGCACGCATTGAACGCAGAGACCCTCGTCAACTTTAAGCAGTTCGACGGCGGAAAAGTCCAGTTTCTTTTTGGTCGTGGCTTCCGCGACTGCCCAGTCAAAGTCATCTCGGGTGACGAAATCAGGCAGGCGGATGCACGAGATAAAGTTGAAATTGTCCTTGTGTACATAATCGATGTCGCCGCTCGGGGACTCTTGCCACCAGAAACCCTCGAGCGGCGGTACCACAAAGTCGAAATAGCCCTCGATACTCCTTGAGCCTTTCTTCGACATCTTGACGGTATAGGCGATGCCGTAAAGTAGCGGCAGGGCGTTTTGATACTCGCCACCTCGGTATTTGGGTCGCCCTTTCCGCGAACGGCAACGTAGCTCATAGGCGGGACTGTTACGATACTCGGCTTGCTTGCAGGTTTGTAGAGCTCCTTGCATTCCTTCTTAAAGTCGAACGCCATGTTGGCCGCCTTTCTGCGTATTGGCCTGCTTAGATAGTTGAATCATATCATAGAAACGAACAGCTGTTCGAATTATTTGGCTGACAGATTGAGATGCGTGCGTTGTGTTTGGCGGTCGGCCTGACCCCGTCGATGATTTCTCGGCCTCCCCGGCGCCTCATCTATAGCTGCCGTTTCCCCATATAAAACATGCCAAAATAAACCTGTCCCTTTTTGGTCGGTGCGAAATGGGTAATACTAAAGAGTTATCCGACCAGATGGGAATTAATCGATGGCCTATATCGAATTCAAAGACGTCATCAAGGCATACGGCGAGGGCGACGCCCGCATCCACGCGCTCGACGGCGCGAGCTTTACGGTCGAGCGCGGCGAGCTCGCCATCATTCTGGGTGCTTCGGGCGCCGGCAAGACCACGGCCCTCAACATTCTGGGCGGCATGGACACGGCAACTTCTGGCACCGTGACGGTGGACGGGCGTGACGTGAGCTCTGCCAACGAGGCTCAGCTTGTGGAATACCGTCGCGCTGACGTCGGCTTTGTCTTTCAGTTCTACAATCTGGTCCCTAACCTGACGGCGCTTGAGAACGTCGAACTCGCGGCGCAGATCTGCCCCGATTCGCTCGATGCCGAGCAAACGCTTCGCCAGGTTGGCCTGGGCGACCGCCTCGCTAACTTTCCGGCGCAGCTTTCGGGCGGCGAGCAGCAGCGCGTATCCATCGCCCGCGCGCTGGCTAAGAACCCCAAGCTGCTTTTGTGCGACGAGCCTACGGGTGCACTCGACTACAAAACTGGCAAGCAGATCTTGCAGCTGCTACAGGACACTTGCCGCAAGCAAGGCATTACGGTCATCATCATCACCCACAACTCTGCGCTGGCGCCCATGGCCGATCGCCTGATCCGCTTTAAGAGCGGCCGCGTGGAGAGCGAGACGGTCCAGCAAAATCCTGTGCCTATCGAGACGATCGAGTGGTAGCGCCCATGAATCAGGACCGCCAAAACAGTCAACGCCGCGACGCGCAGAACACGGAGCGCGAGCAGGATTTTACGACCTACCGTACCGCCCAAAGCTCAAACGATATGGTGCCGACGGTTTTTCGCCGTGGCATCTACCGCACGATTCGCGGCAGCCTCAAACGCTTCTTGTCTATCGTTGTGATCACCGCGCTTGGCGTGAGCGTGATGTGCGGCCTTAAGGCGGGCTGCGAGGACCTGTGTGATTCGGTCGACGCCTATTTTGACCAGCAGAATGTCTATGACATCAACGTGCAGTCGACCTATGGTCTGACCGATGACGATCTTGCCGCGATCCAAGAGGTCGATGGCGTCGAGACGGCCGAGGGCATCTATACCGAGACCGCCTATACCGCCGTGGGTACGACGCGCGAGCGTGTCGTCGTACAGAGCCTCTCCAAAGAGAATATTGACCAACCGGTGCTAGTACGCGGCGAGCTGCCCGAGACTTCGGGCGAAGTGGCAGTGACCTCACGTTTTTTGAAGGCTTCGGGCAAGAAAATCGGCGATACGGTGAGCTTTGCCGCCAACGATGCGAGCTCGTCGAACCAAAGCGCCAAGGACCAGTTTGCCGATGGAGACTATACCATCACGGCCGAGGTTCTCGATCCCACCGACGTGAGCTCCGACTCGACGGTTAACGCCTTTCGTGCTGCTTCGGCTGCGGACTATAAGTTCTATGTGAGCGAGGATGCCGCGATATCTTCTTCCTACTCCGCTGTCCACGTGGTCGTCGAGGGAGCCAAGAGCCTCAACTCCTATTCGGATGCCTACTCGGCAAAGATCAATGAGGTCAAGGGCAATATCGAGAAGATCCGCGAGGAGCGTGAGAAGGCGCGCGCCCAGGAGCTGACGGTCGACACACCGGCGAGCTTGGACGCGGCTGAGCGTCAGGCGAATATGGTCTTTGGGATCGAGCAGGACAACATCAATCGCATGGCCGAGGGCAGCGACGAGCGTGCGCAGGCGCAAGCCGACCTGGACCAGCGCCGCGCCGCCGCCGACCAGCAGTTTGCCGATGCCCGCGCCGAGCTCTCTGACCTAGGCGAATGCACCTGGTACATCCAGGACCGCGGCAATATCGCAAGCTACTCGAGCGTCGAGAGCGATAGTTCTTCGATCGAGGCCATCGCCACGGTGTTCCCGTTCATCTTCTTTATCGTCGCCGTGCTCATCAGCCTCACCACCGCCACGCGCATGGTCGAGGAGGAGCGCACGCTCATTGGCCTGTACAAGGCGCTCGGCTATTCGCGCGGGCGTATCCTGTCCAAATACGTGGACTACGCGCTGTGGGCGTGTCTGATTGGCGGCGTGCTGGGCAACATCATCGGATTTGTGGGCCTGCCGCTGTTCCTGTTTACGGTGTTCGATGATATGTACTCACTGCCCCAGATGCTGCTTTCGTACGATATCGTGTCCTCGATTGTCTCGGTGGCGCTGTTTGCCGTGGGCGTGGTGGGCGCTACGATTATCGCCTGCCGCCACGAGATGGCCGAGACGCCGGCTTCGCTCATGCGTCCCAAGGCGCCGCGCGCCGGCTCACGCATTCTGCTCGAGCGCATCGGCTTTATTTGGCGCCGCATGGGCTTCTTGAACAAGGTGGCAGCACGTAACCTGTTCCGCTACAAAAAGCGCGCCTTTATGACCATCTTCGGTATCGCCGGCTGCACGGCGCTCGTGATTTGCGGTATGGGAATTCGCGACACGTCGGTGGCGCTTTCGCCCAAACAGTACGGGCATATCACGCGCTATGACTTGCTGGCGGTCGCCAATCCCGACGATTTTTCGCAGACGTGCGCGGCATTGGATGAGCGCAGCACGGCCAATGATTCCAACGTGACGGTGACCTCGACCCTGCCGATTATGACCGACAACGTCACCTTTACGTTTGGCGGCAAGAGCGAGACCGTGCAGCTCATCGTGATTCCCGACGACCGCACGGGTGACTTGGGCGATTACGTGCGCCTGGAGGATGAGTCCAAAGAACCGCTCGCCCTGCGTGACGGAGACGTGTATTTGAGCAAGAGCTCTCAGCTGGTGCTGGGGATCAAGCCGGGTGACACGGCTCACGTCCAGGATTCGTCGCTCAATGTTGCCAAGGTCAAAGTCAGCGACATCTCGCTCAACTATCTAGGCAACACGCTTTACATGACGCAGGGCACCTATGAGCGCGCGTTCGGTCGAAGTGCACGCCTTAACGGCGTCTTTGTGCTGCTTAAGGGTTCGTCGGCCGACCAGATTGCGTTTAGCAACCGTCTTAAGAGCGATGGTTGGATTACGCTGTCGAGTACCGCCGAGCATTGGGAAAACTATGAGGCAAACTTTACGATTATCAATTCGGTCGTGGTGCTTGTGACCTTTATGGCGGCGTGCCTGTCGTTTGTGGTGGTATTCACGTTGTCTAACACCAACATCTCGGAGCGCGAACGCGAGCTGGCGACTATCAAGGTACTGGGCTTCCGTCGTGGTGAGGTACACCACTACGTTAACAAGGAGACGCTGATCCTCACGGCGATTGGCGCCGCGCTGGGCGTGCCGCTGGGTGGCCTGCTTGCCGAGAGCTTTACGTACATCCTGCAGATGCCGTCGCTGTACTTTGACGTCGAAGTCGAGCCGCTGAGCTACGCGCTTGCCGTGGTGCTTTCCTTTGGCTTTACGATCATCGTCAACCTCGCCACCAACCGAACGCTCAACAAGATCGACATGGTCGGCGCCCTCAAGAGCGCCGAGTAACCTGCCAAAAAGGGGCAGGTTTATTTTGGCAGGTTTTATCTGGGCGAACGCGGACAACCATTAGGTGGCCCGGCGTTCGCCCCGTTTTGCTGGGGATGTCTGTCGTTCAGTGCTCTTACTGGCCAATCCAGTGTTGCGCATAGCTCTTAATGTCCTCGGTAAAACCGTCAAGGTCGTCAAGGGTGATCACGCTGTCGATAAGCAAATTGGCTATCTCGCGGTGCATTGTGCTGCGGCGAATGTCGTTTGCAATTACGCCTGAGGACAGCTTGTCTCTATTGAGGCGCTCTTCTAGTGTCCAAAATCTACTGGACGCTTCGCTGTCGCCGTTCAGCATCTCAACGTACTGGGCGATGAGCTTTTCCATATAACGTTCTTGCCATTGAGGAAGCATTTTCTTAAATAGCTTCCAGTCGCTTTCGGCTACGTCGCGCATATGTCCTCCGCTCGTCAAACGGGCTTTCCATTTGCCTTTCATTCTATTTGGTTTTCGCTCACAGGCGTGGATGAGAGGCTCTCTTTAGCCTTCGAGATTGGGCTTGAATGGGTCGTATGCCACAAAACGGGCCTATCTACTACGTTTAATTGGATACCCTCAACCATGCCGGGAAAACGAAAAATAAAACCGCAGGTAGAAGGCCTGTCGATTTTCGAAAAAGGCGGTCATGGTTGGCCCCATCGAGTTAAACGTAGTAGATGGCCCCTTTTCGTGGCGCGCGGTCAGCTCAATGCTAATCTCCGTGCCGGAACTGACCCAGTTGTTTGTAAGTTGCGGTGATATACGGACTGTTTGGCGCTTTGGAGCTTCAAAACAGTCCCTATCTCACCGCAACTTAGGAGAAGGGCGGGGGCGGTTGGGTGCTGGTGGGTCGGAGCGTGTTAGGCCTGTTTGCGGTGCTTCCATTGTTTGCGACACCAGCGCATGAGCGCCTTTATGACGGGAATCGTGATGAGGATGATCCATGCAGGATGGGGCTGTCCCAAACAGAGCCACATGTAGAGGAACCAAGCGATGGCGGCTGCCGGGTAGATGACCTCGATCAGCTTAGACAGGTGGCGCCGATCGATAAAGTCACCAATCGCGTAGTAGACGGGAACCAGAAAGACGAGGAAAAGCCCCATGCCCCATGTGCCGTAGACAATGCCGAGCACCAGATAGGCGAGAGTAACAAGTGCGGGGAAGGGGAATTTGTTCCATGCACGTCCGACCTTGGTGTGGAAATGCTTGCCATGATGGTCGAGCTTGTCGTGTGCTTCCTTCCAGCTGGAAAACGTCTCGCCGTCGATGGTGACGGTGCCGTCGTCATTGGTGCGTACGCTATGTCCATCGTCCTCAAGCGTATCGATATGCACGCCGTCCGGCCCCACATGCACCTCTTCGCCCTTGCGCTCGTTGGTCACATGGATGCCGCTCCAACCAACATGGACTTCCTCGCCTTTATTGGGATCAATGACGTGGATACCGCGCGCGAGGGAAATATCGACAAGTGGCTTATCGCTGCAATCAGCGTGCCCGGCAGAAACCTCAGCCTCGTCAGCCACATCCGCCGTCTCGGTGTCGGCGCTACCGTCCTCCAGGTCGTCGGCATCGTTGGCCGCCTCCCCATACAACAGCTCATCCAGCGACACGCCATACAGCGCGGCGAGCGCAATAAGGTTATCGGTATCGGGCGAGGATTCGCTGCGCTCCCATTTACTGACAGCCTGACGACTTACGCCCAGCTGGGCGGCAAGCGCCTCCTGAGAAAGCCCGGCAGCTTTACGGCGATCGACGAGGTGCTGTGCCATCGCAAGATCCATGGTGGTTCCTTTCGTTTGATGGTCGAATCGAATGAGCCGAGTATGCCGAGAACAGCCGGTAGCGACCACCATTTCTAGTTAGAATCTGCCCCAACCCTACCGCAACTACCGGTAGCAATCCCTAACGACCAGCCATTTCAGGACAAATGTCAGTGCAAGTAGCAGCCAAGAGCCCCACTCAGTAAGTTGCGGTGGAATAGTTTTTGGATTCAGCCATTTGCGGACTAAGCAGGAACTATTTCACCGCAACTGAATTTCAGACCAGGCACCCGCAGCAAGAAGACGAATAGCCTCGGCGAGTATGTAAACGCAGGGCCCTCCGACCCCGCCCGACGATTTCGATTGGCGACCTTTGACGGAGTCAAGGGAGGAGCCAAATCGAAATACGTCGGGCGGGGTCGGAGGGCCCGATGGGGTGGATTCCAGCCGAGGCTATTCGTCGCCGAAGCTGATGCCCAACGCCTTGGCCTCGCGCACCAGGTCGCTCTGGGGGTCGACATACTTGAGCTTACCGGCGACCTCCTCGAGCGGCATGTGGCACATCTTGCCGTCACGCAGGGCGATCATGTAGCCAAACTCGCCGCGCAGGCAGCCAAGCGCGGCCTCGACGCCGCACTGGGTCGCAAAGATGCGATCCTGGGCATCGGGCTGGCCGCCGCGCTGCGTGTGGCCGGGGATGGCGACGCGGGTCTCGCGACCGGTCTTGGCCTCAATCTCCTTGGCAATGTCGTAGACGATCGACGGGCTCGTGCGCTCGGCGAGCTTCTTCTTGTACTCCTTCTTGGACAGCGCCGCGTCCTCCTTGGAGATGGCGCCCTCGGCGACGGCCACGATGGTAAAGCGGCTGCCGGTCTCCATGCGATGCTCGATGGTCTTGATGACGTTATCCATGTCGTAGGGAATCTCGGGAATCAAGATGACATCCGCGCCGCCCGCGACGCCGGCATACAGCGGGATCCAGCCAACCTTGTGGCCCATGATTTCGATGACAAACACGCGACCGTGGCTCGAAGCGGTGGTGTGGATGTCGTCGATACACTTGGTGGCGACGTCGATGGCGCTCGTAAAGCCAAACGTCAACTCGGTGCCCCAGGTGTCGTTGTCGATGGTCTTGGGCAGGGCGATAACGTTGAGGCCCTCTTCGCGCAGGCGGTTGGCGGTCTTGGTGGAGCCGTTGCCGCCCAGCATAAACAGGCAGTCGAGCTGCAACTTGTGATAGGTGTGGACCATCGCGGGCACCTTCTCGACGCCGTCGGCCTCGGGAGTATCCAGGCGCTTGAACGGCGTACGGCTCGTGCCCAGGATGGTGCCGCCGCGGGTGAGGATACCGCTAAAATCGGCGGGCGTCATGACGCGGAACCTGCTGTAGATAAGGCCCTGGTAGCCGTCCTCAAAACCGTAGATCTCGATAGGCTCTTCGCTATTGGTCATGAGTGTTTTGACGATGCCGCGCATGGTGGCGTTGAGCGCCTGGCAGTCGCCGCCACTGGTAAGAAGACCGATCCTGAGCATGATGAATCCTTCCGGGCAAGTTATAACATGCGCATAAGTTTACCCCCGCACACTGTTGATACAGGGGTAAAACGTGTTAGCTCAAGCGTATAGAAATGTAAGCAACGTCAGGCGAGCGTAAGGTCGACGGGCCTGGCTCCTTACAGCGCGAAGGCGTCGACGTCGCCCCAGTGGCGGCGCAGCGTGATGGCGGCAGCGGGCTCGGTGTTGTCAAAGACGACCGACCACTGCGTGTTGCTGGTGATGTCTTCCGGATTGGGCTCTTGCGCTGCAGCGCGTAGGGCCTTCCAAGCGACTGCCTCGTCTTGGGCACCGACATGGGCGTCGAGGACATCGGCGATGGCGATGGCGCGTTCCTTGCCATGGCCCAGCTCGCCATTCTTTTGGTTGGGCAGCACTTCGTCGCCATAGCAGGCGTAGAAGTTCGTAACCTGGCGTACAGGAGTCGCTTTGAAAGCGCGGTCCGGATCGCGCGGATCCCACTCTACTACGCGCGCGTCACCGGCGGCGTCGTTGATAAAGAAGTGGTAGTCGCGTCCGGCCATGGCGTGCATGTCGTAGGCAGAAAGCAGGTCGACGGCCTCCTGCGTGGTAGCCGCGCGGTCGAGCACCAGGCGGATGGCGAGCGAAGTGTTGATGACGGGGCGCTGCGTGTCCTGGTCACAGGGTTTGGAATCCAGGGTGAGCACGGCAATGGACACGCCACATTCGTTGACGCCGTCGAGCTGGGCAAACGGGCCCATCAACGCCGCAGCGCGTCCGCCGACGGAGTCAAGCGGAGTGTTATCGCCCAGGTTGTTAAGGGCGGCAAACCCGATGGAGGCATAGCTGCCGCGTGGGTGATTGCGCACCAGCAGCGCCGAGGTGTCGTCCTTAAAGTCGTAATTGCGACCGGTGCGCACGCGCCTCGGCATCTACGGCGACAAAGGCACTGCAGGCAAACTGGGGTGCCTGGACATGTGCCGGCACACCGGGCAGCACCTGTGCCACCACGGCATCGATGTATGCCTGGTCATCGCGCACGCCAGCGGCGATGATGCGATCAAGATCGTAGTCGTAGGCGATGTCGATTGCGTACAGGTCATAGCCATCCGCGTTGCCGGTCAAGCGTTTGAGTGACGCGGCGGACTTGATTTGTTTGTGATAAACGATACCGGTGGCAGCAGCAAGGCCGACGGCGACTCCCGCGACACCGCAGGCGATGGCAATGTTACGTGGCTTCATGACGGCTCCTTTCGTCCTGTTAGCGTAATTGTCGCAAAAGGAGTGCGGACATGATGGCTTAACTTGGCGAGCGGCGCGGGATTAAACATGGAATGAAAGGCACGGCACCGGCGCGGCGGGGTATGCTGGAGGGAACCATCAACAGCGAAAGGGGAGAGCATGACGGATCAGGAAACGCCCGAGAGCGCGCACGTGACGGCCGACGATATCGAGGCCGCCAACGACCTTATCGACTTTATCGAGGCATGCCCCAGCATGTTCCATACGGCGGCGACCATTATGGCCGAGCTCGACGAGGCGGGCTTTACCTACCTGCCCGAGAACGCAGCATGGGATATCGAGCCGGGCGGGCGTTATTACACGCAGCGCAACACTTCGAGCGTTGTTGCCTTTAAGGTGGGCGAGGACCTGGCCGCGACGTGGGGCGAGGACGGCGTTGTCGGTGACTATCATTTTCAGCTCACGGCGTCACACAGCGATTCGCCGACGTTTAAGGTCAAGGCTGTGCCCGAGCTTGACGGCGCGGGCGAGACGCTGCGCCTGAACACCGAGGCATACGGCGGCATGATCGACTACACCTGGTTCGATCGCCCGCTGGCACTCGCGGGCCGCGTGCTGGTGCGCGAGGGCGACCGTATTGAGAGCCGCCTGCTCGCCACCGAGCGCGAGGTCGCTATCATTCCGAGCCTTGCTATCCATATGAACCGCGGCGTTAACGAGGGCTTTGCTCCCAATCGAGCCGTCGACCTGTGCCCGCTCATCAGCGCTGATGACCTTAAGCAGGGCGACTTTGACGCCCTGATCGCCGACGAGCTGGATGTTGAGCCCGAGCAGATTCTGGGCCGCGATTTGTTCCTGGTCAACCGCCAGGATGCGCGCATTTGGGGCTGGGCCGACGAGTTTATCTCGACGCCCAAGCTCGATGACCTGGCATGCGCCTATACCTCGCTGCAGGCATTTTTGGGTGCCGAGAATGCGCACGACATCTCGGTCTTCTGCTGCTTTGATAACGAGGAGGTTGGCTCCGAGACCAAGCAGGGCGCCATGTCGACGTTCTTGGCCGACGCGCTGCGCCGCATCAACGGGTCGCTGGGCTTCGATGACGAGTCGTATCACCGTGCGCTTGCCGCCTCGATGCTCGTGAGCTGCGACAACGCGCATGCCGTGCACCCCAACCACGCCGAGAAGTGCGATGCGCGCAACCAGGTTGTGCTCAACGGCGGCATCGTCATCAAGGAGGCCGCCAACCAGCACTACTGCACCGATGCCTTTAGTCGCGCGGTGTTCCAGGCCATCTGCGATGACGCTGACGTACCCACGCAGGCCTTCGCCAACAAGAGCGATATGGCGGGTGGCTCTACCCTTGGCAATCTGTCCAATATGCAGGCGAGTATGCACGCCGTGGACGTGGGCCTGCCGCAGCTGGCCATGCACTCAAGCTACGAGACCGGCGGCGTGCGCGACGTGATGTACGCCATCCGCGCCCTCACCGCCTTCTACGAGCGCAACCTAACCATCAACGGCGCCGAAAGCGTGGAGCTCTAAAACCTGCCAAAAAGGGATGTTAATTTTGGCAGGTTTTATCTGGCAAATGCCGCAATGCCAACAGCTGGACGGAATTGTTAAGACACCGCTGGTCGAGCAAACGTCAGCGAGCGACGTCCAGAGCGAACAAGTTGGCATGAAAAAAGGCGAGGCATTGACCTTCTGGTCATGCCTCGCCTTTTGAATGACAAATTGTCGTTCTGGACGTTGCGCAGCGTCGACCGGTCCGCCGTTCGTTAGAACGGCGGAACCCTAATGCTCGATCCAGCAGCGCAGGGTCTCGCCTGCCTGCAGGTGACGCAGATTCTCCGCGGCGATGTCGACCACGTTGTTGAGCGTGGCTGCCAGGTGGAACCAACCGGAGACGTGCGGCGTGATGAGCATGTTGGGCGCATCCCACAGGGGGCTTGTCTCAGGCAGCGGCTCGGGGTCGGTGACGTCGACCGCGGCGCCGGCGAGATGCCCCGACTCCAGGGCGGCAACAAGATCGTCGGCAACAACAAGGTCACCGCGGCCGCCGTTGGCAAAGAAGGCACCCGGCTTCATCGCGGCGAAGAACTCGGCATTCGCAAGACCGCGGGTCTCGGGTGTGCTGGGCATAAAGGATGCGACGACGTCTGCCTCGGCCAGGCGCTCGGGCAGGGCATCCATGCCGTCCATGTCCTCAAACACAATGGGGTAGACGAGCGGATGGCGCTTGATGCCGCGGACGTGTGCGCCCATGCTGCGGCAGAGCGTGGCAAAGTGGCCGCCGATATCGCCCGCGCCCAGCACCAGCACGTTGGCATTTTTGAGCGAGGTAACCGGCCCCAAATCCTCCCAGCGATGCTCGCGCTGTAAATCTTGGTAGCCAGGCAGGCGCTTCATCATGGAAAGGACCATGGCAAACATGTGCTCGCTTACGGCCTGACCGTAGGCACCGATCGAGCAAGACAGCTTGGCGTCAGCCGGCACGGTGCCAGCAGCAAGGTAGTCGTCATAGCCGGCGGTCTGCAATTGCAACAGCTGGAGATGCTCGCATGCCGTGAGCATGTCAGGGTCGATGTTGCCCAAGATCACGTCCGCACCGGCGACCTGCTCGCGCGTGGCGGCGTCGGCGCTCGTGTAGATAAAGTCCTCGCCCGGAGCGCTCGACTCAAGAATTGCGCGATGGCGATTGTTGACGGGCAACAAAACCAGGATGTTCACAAGCAGTCCTCTCCGCTCAACCTACCAAAAAGGGACAGGTTTATTTTGGCAGGTTATATCAGGCAAAACGTTCAAACAAAAACGCCGGATGCAAGACGAGCGTGCCCGTCAGCATCCGGCGCATCCACGGCTACCAGCTCAGCAGCTCGTAGCCGTCCTCGGTCACCACGAGCTGTACCTCGCACTGGGCCGAATCGCTGCCGTCCTTGGTGCGCACACACCAACCGTCGCCCTTGCTAATCTTGATGTCGGGCGCTCCGGCGTTGACCATGGGCTCGATGGTAAAGACCATGCCCGGCACCATGATGGTGTCCACATCGGGCGCCTCGGTGGTAAAGCCCACAAATGGGTCTTCGTGGAACTCCTTACCGATGCCGTGTCCGCCGTACTCGCGCACCACGCTAAAACCGGCGTCCTCGACGGTCTTTTGCACGGCCTCGGCCATAACGGACAGTGGCAGCCATGGCTTGACGGCCGCCAGACCCGCTTCCACGCTGGCGCGGGTGACATCGACCAGGCGCTGGCGCTCGGCCGAGACTCGCCGATGCAGAACATGCGGCTCGAGTCGCTAAAGTAGCCGTCTAGGATCGTGGAACAGTCCACGTTGATGATGTCGCCCTCGTGCAGCACGTCCGTATCGCAGGGAATGCCGTGGCAGACCACATCATTGATCGAGGTGCACACGCTCTTGGGGTAGCCCTCGTAGTTGAGGTCAGCCGGCGTGCCACCGTGCTCGACGGTGTAGTCGTAGATCATCTGGTCGATCTGGTTGGTGGTCATGCCTGCGGCGATATGCTCGCCCACATAATCGAGCACGCCCACGTTGATGGCTGCCGAGCGCTTGATGCCCTCGATATCGGCGGGAGTCTTGTAGAGCGTGCGAGGCAGAACCTCCCAGCCTTCTTCCCACAAGCGCTCGAGGCGCTCATCAAAGGCGCTATGGCATTTCTTGTATTTCTTGCCGCTGCCGCACCAGCAAGCGTCGTTGCGGCCGGGCACGGGTCCTTTGTCATACATGGCTAACTTCCTTTCATTCGCAGCTAGTATAGCCCACGCACGCGGCCATAAAAGTTGCGGTGATATAGTTCCGATTTAAGCGGTTTAACAGCACAAATAGAACTATATCACCGCAACTGATGGGGCGGGATGGCGGGCACTAGCTGCTGCGTGGTTTTGCTAGTAGCTCACTTGGCAGGGGATGTCGAGGGCGCGCACACGCGCGGCAATGGCGTCGAGCACCTCGGGCGCTGCTTTGGCAAGGCCGGCGACAGGTGTCTCGCGCGCCACCGTGTAGATGGTCGCCTCCTGCGGGCGAATGCGCTCGAGCGCCGCGAGCCAAGGGCCGACATACGCTTCGCCGGCGTTATCGAGGGACTTGCCTGGTACTCGCCGCTCAAAAAGATCGTCTGAACAATGACGTGGCCGTTAAAGCTCGCGAACGTCTCGATCTGGCGCTCGACGTCGTAGGGGCCAACGGGCTGGTCGAGCAACTGGATAAATGCCAGGTCGACCGTATCGAGCTTAAGAATGTTGTCGTCGACCATCATGAGCGCATCGTGCACAGCGGGCTGGTCAGCGCGCGTGCCATTGGAGAGCACGGCGATCTTGGTGTTTGGGGCAAGCTTGTCGCGCAGCGCGACGGCACCGGCGATGGCCTGCGGAAACTCCGGCGCGGCGGTGGCTCGCCGTTGCCGGCAAACGTGATCACATCGGGGAGCTCGCCCTCGGCTGCCATCTCGCGCAGCTTGGCCTCGAGTGCGTCGAGCACCACGGCGGCCGTGTTATACGGCTCATGGCAGGGACGCTCGGCGTTAAGGCCGTTCTCGCAGTAGATGCAGTCGAACGTGCAGATCTTGCCCGACGCCGGCATCATGTTGACACCGAGCGAAAGGCCCAGGCGGCGACTGCGCACCGGTCCAAAGATGGGGCTGGCATTTAAAAACGTAGACATAGGCATATGCTCCTTGGGACAGTTGTGCCTAAGCATAGCATCGGTGCCAAAGCCTGATTCGGGCTTGTGCTTTTCAGGTTTCGTTTTTTCACGCTGCCCTCAATGTCCACGCCATGAGAGGTTTCCGGTTGGGTACAGTTAATGCGTTAACAAGGTGCAAGACGATGGGGCACAACATGGATTTTACGGTCGAGAATGCGGGCACCACGATTGCCTGTCGCGAGTTTGCCGAGCCGGGCGTGCCGTCGGATGCGCCTGCCTTGGTGTGCGTGCACGGCGCTTGCGTCGACGGCACATTTTTTGACGGGATCGCCCGCGAGCTCGCCTGCGGCTATCGCGTAATTGCCTACGACCGCCGCGGTTGCGGCGAGAGCGGCGACGTTGCGGACGGGCGCTACGACCTTGCCGTCCAGGCCGCCGACCTGCAGGCCGTTATCGAGCATGTCGGCGCTCCGGCAAACGTGCTCGCGCACAGTGCCGGTACGCTGGTGACCCTGGAGCTTCTCCGTACAAACCCGGCCATTGTCTCGCGCGCGATGCTGCACGAACCCGCCGTGACAAACGAGGGCGCTGGCCTGGGCACGGCCCCGGTTTTGCTCGAGATGATTGCTGCGGGAAAGGTCTCGAGGGCATTAAGAGCCTTCCTGAGTGCCATCGGTGATTCGGATCCTCAAGCTCCCAAGACAACCGAGGCGGAAGCCAAGCATGCCCTGCGCAACGGCCGCAGCTTTATGGCAAACGAATGCGGGATCATTATGACCTGCGTTCCCGATTGGGATCGCGTCCGCGCATCGAAAACGGTGGCCGCCGTGCTCCTGGGCGAGCTCTCGATTGGCACGCCCCGCGAGGCTGGTACGCGAGCGGCTGCCGAATATCTCGATTGCCCTCTCGTGACGATCCCGGGCGCGCACAACGGGCTGCGCGATCGTCCGGCAGCGGCTGCTCAGGCCGTCCGTGGCATCCTGGGGTTCTAGCACCCGCAATAGCCAAAGCAGGCTCCATCTGCAAACGTTTCGGCCGTGTTAACAAATGTGCTCAAAACCTCACGTCTGCGGCTTCGATTGCGCCGTCTGCCAACTCATAAAAATGTAACAGCATTCACGTGCCTACCTGCATCGGCAAGGTGTTACTCTTGTAACATTTGGAACCCACCGCTACCATGCGAAACTATCGAAAGGGCCCCATATGCTCAATAATCACGAGGTCAATCTAACCGACGAGGAGGCTGCCGCCGAGGTCGCCCGTGTCGCGAAGACCTACCCCGTGGTGCGTTTGCTGTCGGCCGATCAGATTAAGAGCGAGCCTAACTGCCTGCTCGCCGGCGAACGGTGTCCCTGTCTGCGCCAGTCAAGTCTTGAAGCCTTGGCGGCGGGTTCCGATGAGGTGTCGGAACGGCTGCTCAACGATGGCGTTGAGTACCGCGCTCGCCTGCGCTCTTTGATGGTTGAGGGCGAGCCTCACGTTCTGCTGATGGTGCGTCCGATTGATGAACAAGAGGCCGCAGAAGAGGACCTTGTCTACACCGACGTGCTGACGAGCGTGCGCAATCGCCGATATTACGAGGAAAAGCTTCGTAGCGCCCGTATGCAGGCCGGCGTGGCCGTGATCGACCTTGATGATTTTAGGGCCTTCAACGATACGTATGGCCGCCATGCCGGCGACCTTGCGCTTGGTGCCGTGGCGACGGCCATACGCAGCGGTGTTCGTTCGACTGACGAGCTTGTGCGTTTTGGCTGCGATAAGTTTGTGGCCGTCATGCCCAATATTCCCTCTGATGACTTTGCCCGTCGTCTGCGTCAAGTATCCGATGCCGTTCATTCCACGATTATTCCGGGGCATGAGCGCGTTAGCTTGACGGCATGCGTTGGTGGCGTTCGCATTAATGGCGAAACGGTCGATGAGGGTGTTAGCCAGGCTGTCCAATTATTGAGCCGCGCTAAGGCAAAAGCCGGTACAGTCGTGACCGATGCCGAATCCATCGAGGCCTTCCAAAGCGAAAAGCCTACGGTGCTTATTGTCGATGACTCCGAGATGAACCGAGCCATTCTCAACGAGATGCTCAAGGACGAGTATTGCATCCTCGAGGCCGATAACGGTCGCGCGGCGCTCGACATGGTCGACCGCTATGGCGATGAGTTGTCGCTCGTGCTGCTGGACATTGTCATGCCGGGCATGAACGGCTTTGAGGTGCTGGGCGATCTGTCGCGTCGATCGAATATTGACAATTTGCCCGTCATCATGATCTCGAGCGAAGATTCCGACGAAGTGGTGCTGCGTGCGTATGAGCTTGGTGCCTCGGACTATGTCAACCGCCCGTTTGACTCCCGTGTCGTGCGCCGCCGCGTAAGCAACACCATCCGCCTGTATGCCAAGCAACGCCGTCTGACGAGCCTGCTGTCTCAGCAGTACAACGAGCGCGTCAAGAACAGCCGCATGCTCATCGACATCATGGCCGGCGTCATGGAGCTCCGCAATGGCGAGAGCGGCAGGCACGTTACGAACATCGAGAAACTGACCGAGCTGCTGCTTGGCTGCCTGGTCCACCGTAGTGACAGCATCTCCCTCGACAACGAGGAGCGCTCTACGATTGCCCTGGCTTCGGCACTGCACGATATCGGCAAGATGTCGATTGACGATGCGATTCTCAACAAGCCCGGGCGCCTCACGTCCGAGGAGTTCGAGATTATGAAGACGCATACCACGATCGGCGCCGACATGCTGCATGAGCTGGGCCGCCATCACGCCGGCAATGCGCTTATGGAATATGCGTACCAGATTGCGCGTTGGCACCACGAGCGCTGGGACGGCAAGGGTTATCCCGATGGCCTTAAGGGCGACGATATCCCCATCGCCGCACAGGTGGTTTCGGTGGCCGACGTATACGATGCGCTGACGAGCGTGCGCGTGTACAAGGATGTCATCCCGCACGAGGAGGCGATCCAGATGATCCTGGACGGTAAGTGCGGCACCTTTAACCCGCTGCTGCTCGACTGTCTGCTCGAGGTGCAAGACCGTATTGCCGAAACATTGGCGCGCCCTGCCGAGGTCGTTGCGCTTCCTACGATTTAGTTTGACCAAAGGAGTTTTAATCCATGATTTCCATGCGTGAGGCGTATGAGAAGATTGGCGCCAATTATGATGACGCGTGCGCTCGGCTGATGGGCGAGGAGATGCTTGCCCGCTTTGCCCTCAAGTTTTTGGATGACGAGAGCATGGACAAGCTGGAGGCCGCCATGGCGGCAGGAGACGCCAAGGAAGCGTTTATGGCAGCTCACACGCTCAAGGGCGTGAGCCAGAACCTGGGATTCGATAATCTGTACGAGCCGGCGGTCGTGGTGACCGAGGCGCTGCGCGGCGCCGATGCCGTTGACGGCGCTCGCGCGGGAATGCATGCGTTGCAGCAGCAATATGCGGCTACGATGTCGGCCCTGCGCGAGGTGGCCGAGTAAGAGCTCGCGAGCTTTGATGGCTATGAGAGTGGATAATCTCCCGTTTTAGGCCCGGTGGCGGCCTCAAAGTGGGAGATTATCCACTCTCGTTCGATACGTGTCCAAAATCCACTCTCACCCCTTCTGATTAGTGAATGGGCTATGCGCACTGGCGGGGCTTTCCGCATGCAATCCATATCGTTGTTCGATAAACTGTTCGAATAACGATAGAGTCGATGAGGGTGAGTGTATGTCCAACAGCGTTCAGCGTATGGCCAAGGCGGGCGAAAAAATCAGGAAGCTTGGTTTTTGCATGGCAACCGTTTTTGCAGGGATGCTCGTCGCTTTTGCCGCGTTGGTTGTTTACGTGATCTGGTATGCGGTTACAAACGTTGCTTCTGTCGATTCTTTCGGTGTCGTGACGCTTCTCGATGGCGGGTGCATCGTTATCCCAAGCGGACTGTGCCTGGCACTCGTCGTGGGTATTTCGCTTGTCGTTTTGTGCGGGATCAGCCTTAACATCTCTCGGGGCGTCTCGCCCTTTACCAAGACGCATGTGCGGCTTATTCGTGTTCTTGCACTTGCCTTTGCTGTTAACGCCGCGGTTTCGCTTGTTGGTGCCTATGGATCGGTCAATCTCACCATTGGCGGACTGGAGCTTTACATCGTGCCTCATTCCTTCGTTATTGAGATTTGCCAAGGCGCTACCTTTGATGCGGGGTCGCTTATCGGCGCGGTTGTCTGTTTGTTTATCTCGGCGATCTGGAGCTATGCCTCGCTGCTCCAAGAGCAGTCTGACGAGCTTGTGTAGGAGGAAACATGAGCTATCTCATCATCGAGCTTGAGGCGCAGCTGCTTAAGACCGGAAAGACCAGCGCTGATCTGATTCGGGCGACGGGGCATACTCCGGCTAATATTTCAAAGCTTAGAAACGGAAAGATAAAAGCTATTCGCCTAAAGACGCTCCTCGATATCTGTGATGAGCTTGATTGTCAACCGGGAGATATTATTCAGCGCGTGAGTGAGGAAGAGCTTGAGGAGCTTATTGTTGAGCGTGCAAAAAACGTTGTGAGGCAGATGCGGGACGGCGGAGGCAATGAGGCGTCGCTTCCGACATCAGTCTTTGCTGTCGATTTGAGCGACGAGTAGCTTAAGGCGAACAACTAAAACGAAATATCAGCGTGAAGGGACCCGTGTCTAACACAGGTTCTTTCTTTTAGATTATCTTGACAAATATGAGTTATCGAAAAACAATAACAACTATGGAAAACGATAAAGTAAAGAAGGAACGATATGAGCGGTTTTGCTATCAAGCGGAACGGGAGGCCAATGAACGTATCAACGATAAGGCTATCAAGGGTGTCAAAGCGCTATGGGAGGCGCCGCGTTTTGCATGACGTTTCCTTCGAGGTACATCAGTCTGAGCTCTGCGCCTTGTTGGTGCAAACGGGGCGGGCAAAAGCACGCTTATTAAAATCGTATTGGGCCTCTGTGAGCCATCGTCGGGGAGCGTGGAGCTCTTTGGAGGCAAGTCGAAAAAAGAGCTGAGCCTGATGCGGACGCGTGTCGGCTATGTGCCAGATCCTGCGGAGCATACCAATCCCTCAGTGCGGTTGAGAATCTTCAAATCCGATGTGTGGAATGGGGGCTCGATGAGAAGCGTGAGATTCCTCGCGTTTTGAGCCTAGTCGGGCTGGATGCCGATGAGAAAAAGAGCGTGAGCAGTTTTTCTCTGGGAATGAAACGGCGATTGGATATAGCTACGGCTTTGTTGGGCGACACCGACTTGCTGATTTTCGATGAGCCGGCAAATGGATTGGATCCGTTGGGCATTGAGAGCATATGGACCCTTATCGGCCGATTGAATCGAGAGCAGGGTAAGACCATGCTCATCTCTAGTCATGATTTGGATGAGCTGGCATCGGTTGCAACAAGCTGCCTGTTTATTCATGACGGCGAACTGCTGAAAAAGGAATCGATGGACGTCATAAGGGATGAGGCGTCGTCCCTAAAAGAGTATTACAGGTGCTTGATGAAGGCGGTCTCGCTATGAAGCGGGCGATCCATCCCATAAAGGCAGATATGATGCGTTTGCACAGGATATTTCCGGCGAAGTTTGGTCTTGCGCTTATGCTGGCGTTCGGCCTTCTCTTCGGCATCTTTCTGAAAAACGGAACAACGTTGCTCGCCTTTGGCAATAGCGTTTTTGGGGAGGATATTGGCTTCTGCTGGAATGTAATCGATCCTACTGCGCCTGATGAGTCCCTTGTGCGCAGTGCTTTTGCCGGTACCTCCCTGTTCGTTCCACTCATCGTTTGCCTGGCGATTTTACAGGAGCGCGGCTATGAAGAGGGATGCCGAATTTCTTCAGCAAGAGGTCTTGCCCGCTTTAACGGGGCTCTGGCACATGTACTTTCGTCTGCTTTAATAATCGGCGCAGCATATAGTGCGCTTTGCCTTCTTCTTTTTGCAATAGCCATAATACGTGGTGGGCAAAGCTGTGCGCACGACATACTGGCTGCATTTTTGCCTGCGATGATAATCAACGCCGTATTGGTGATATCAGTTGCGTTGGAGACGGTGACCATCTATCGGATTACAAGCAGCGCTGTATTGAGCGGGGCTGTGGTAATAATCGGATTTGTCATGAGCTTGACGCTCTACGGAACTTACCTTCAGACGCCCATACCGTCCTTGCGATGGATTTTCTTTCTTCCGGGGCCGTACCTTGGAGTCGGATGTGCCCTTGGGTATAGCGATATGGGGCAGCTGACGCTTCTGGGATATGGCGTGGCAGCCAGCTGTCTATCGGTATTGATTTACGCTCTCTTGAGCTTTCGCGCTGGGGGTGTGCTCAATGGCTCGTCAGATTAAAAGACTTCTCCAGTCAGAATTGAAGCATGTGAGCAAATGGGCGTACGCCTTAATCCTGGTAATTTATGCGTACATGGTGATATTGCAGCTTAATTCTTTCCCGATGTGGTTCTGTAGCCTCCGTGAGAACAGTTTCTTGGGTTTTTTCCCAGACCCGACGCTTCGGCTATCGGCGGAGGATGTCCTTCTATTTGGCAATGCAGAGTTTTTTCGCGGTCTGCTGTTCAACGTAGCCCCGTTGGCCCATGCATTGTTCTTTCCGTTCATCGCGGCTTGCATTGTGCCGCGCTTTGTCAGTTCGGGCTTTATTGAGGAACCGTGGGGGTTGTCGGAGGCTCGGGGAGGGAAGCGTGTGTGCGCTATCGTTGCGCGAGTGGTGCTATCTTCTTTTGCCCTTTTGGGCGCGTTTGTCCTGTCGAGTGTCGTTTTGTACTGTCTTAACTGCGCAATCGTTTCGGATGCTCAGCAGTATTTCAACCTGCATGTATTTTGCTATCGACTTGTTCTTGCTGCCGCTGCCTGCCTTGCATACGTGGTTTCTTGCGTAATCGTTGTTTCCTATTTTGGGTCCGGCTTCGGTCCGATTGGCATGCTGCTGCTTGTCAACGTCGTAGCGATCTACATACAGATCGGGGCCAATTCCATGCTTCCGCTTCCAGCCTCGATGCTCATGTGGATTTGCGGCGTGACCCCGTTGGGGAATGGTCAATGCATTTCGATTTTAATTGACTGTCTCATAAACGTAGCAAGCGTTGTTGCCATTTGCTTTACTGTCGACCGATTGCGGTCGAGATTTCTCTGATTGTTTGTGAGGGATAATCATACCGAGCATATCAAATACAGGGGGGGCGGGCACTGTAGCTGGTGCCCGCCCCCCTGGCATGAAAGGCTTTAGCCTGTGTGGTTCGTGAACTAACGGGCCTGCTTAACCTTGGCCGCTGCCTCGACAAACGACTTCCACAGGTTAAAGTCGGTCTCGAGCGTCTTCCACGTATACTCAGGGTGCCATTGCACGCCCAGGCAGAAAGGCTGGCCCTCGACTTCGATGCACTCGGGCACGCCGTCGGTTGCCTTAGCGACCAAGCGCGTGCTTTTACCCAGACGATCGACGCAGCAGTGGTGTGCGGAGTTGGTCTGGATCAACCTGTGCCCGCCAACCGCGCGCTCCAGCAGCGAGCCCGGCACGACCTCGACAGGATGCACAGGGTCGTTGAGCACGTGGGTATGGCGCCACTGCGTGCGACCCTCGCGCGCACCTAGGCTCGGCACGTCCATGCACAGGGTGCCGCCGGTGGCGACGTTGAGCAGCTGCGTGCCGCGGCAGGTGGTAAAGAGTGGCTTTTTGGCGCAGAGCACCTCGTTAACCAGCTTAAACTCAAAACGGTCGCGAATCTCGCAGCACAGTGTGGGGTCGTAGGGGCGCTCGTCGCCCCAGCGCTTGGGGTTGACGTCCGGGCCGCCGGGAATGGCGATGCCGTCGGCGATGTCGACGTAATGACGGATAACCTCAATGTCCTCGGTGATGGACATCTGCAGCGGCAGGCCGCCGGCGGCAAGAATGGCATCGACAAAGACACTTGCGATTTCCTCGTTGGGGGAGAGCGTCTCGCTCAAAAACGGCTTTGCCTCTTCCCAACGCGGTGCGACGAGGATGAGTGGGCGGTCGGCGGGGTCGACGTTGACATGCGGGGTGTAGGACGATGAGGTGCGGGTTCCAATCATGGGCGTGGCTTTCGAATCCGGGTGGACATGGCGCAGGGGCGGCGCGGGGCAAACGCTGTTGATGAATTTGCCCGCGTGACAATTGGGTTAGTGGCCCTTGATGGAGTTGAGGAAGTCCTGGGCGCGCTTGGTCTGGGGATGGTCGAAGAACTCGTCGGGCGTGCCGGTTTCCACGATTTGGCCGTCGGCCATAAACACGACGCGGTCGGCCACGCGGCGGGCAAAGTTCATCTCGTGGGTGATGACGATCATCGTCATACCCTGCTGGGCCAGGCGAACCATGACCTCGAGCACCTCATTGATCATCTCGGGGTCAAGGGCGCTCGTGGGCTCGTCGAAGAGCATGGCCTTGGGCTGCATGGCGAGCGAACGGGCGATGGCGACGCGCTGCTGCTGGCCGCCCGAGAGCTGTGCAGGCACCTTATCGGCCTGCTCGGCAACACCCACGCGGCCCAGCAGGTCCATGGCGCGCTCGCGGGCCTCGTCCTTGGAGACGCCCAGCACATCGACCGGTCCCAGCATGACGTTTTGCAGTACGGTCATATGTGCGAACAGGTTGAACTGCTGAAACACCATGCCCAGCTCGGCGCGCATGCGGGCAAGGTCCTTGCCTTCCTGCGGCAGGGGCTCGCCTTCGATGAGGATCTCGCCCGAGTCGATGGTTTCCAGGCGGTTGATGGTTCGGCACATGGTCGACTTGCCCGAGCCCGAGGGGCCGATCACGACGACGACCTCGCCACGGTCGACCGAGAGATTGATGTCGTTGAGGACGTGCAGATCGCCGTAGTGCTTATCGACGTGTCTGAGCTCGATCAGCGGCTGATTGCCGGTGGAAGAGGTGCTCTGTGCCATGGTGCTCGGCTCCTTATGACTCTAAATGGTAAATCGTTAGCGAATGATGGCCGCGCCGGTCTTGTGCGAGACGTAGACAGCGGCCTTGTTGATCGCGACGTTGATGAGGATATAGATGACCGCGATCACCAGGTAGACCGACACGAGGGCATCGTAGTTGGTAATGAGCACGCGGGCATTTTGCATGAGGTCGGGGTAGCTCACCACGTAGGCGACGGTGGTGTCTTTGACGACGACCACAAGCTGCGAAATCAACGACGGAATGATAAAACGAATAGCTTGCGGCAGGACGATTTTAAAGGTGATTTTAGCTTTGGAGAGACCGAGTGCCTGGCAGCCTCGACCTGGCCGCGCGGTACGGCGTTGACACCGGCACGGAAGATCTCGGCAAGTACGCCGGCTGCGGCGAGCGCAACGGGAAGCGTGAGCATCCAAAACGACGGCAGCGCAATCTTGTACTGGGGCAGTACCAAAAAGAAGAAGTAGATGAACAGAAGGCTCGGCACGCCGCGGAAGAAATCGGTGAGCACGCGGCAGACCAGCTGCAGCGGCTTAATGTCGCTGGTGCGACCGAGCATAAGGGCAAGGCCGAGCACCAACGCGATGGCGCCGGCGGTGAGTGCGACTTTAACGGTGCCCTCAAAGCCGGCAAGCAGGAACTTCCAGGTGGTGAGGTGCGTAAAGAAATACCAATAGTGGACCGAAAGCTGACCGGTCACATAAAAGCGCTGCAGCACGAGGGCAACGAGCGCGGCGACGGCAACAAGCGAGATAACGGTGCCGATGCGAATTTTGGCGCGCATCTTGGGGCCGGGAGCCTCGTAGAGCGCATCGCGCATGGTGAGCGCGGGGGAGGAGTGCTTGCTCATCGGAGGATCCTCACCTTCTTATCGATGTAGTTGCCAATGTGACTCACCACAAACGCCGTGCCCAGGTAGCCGAGCGCCGAGATAAAGAACGCGGCGACGCCGCCGAGCGAGCGCGTGTTGATATAGCTCACCACGCCGGTGAGCTCCTGCGGTTTAAGCGGCACCTGACTGCCGAGCGCGGTGGTGAGCATGACGGCGATAAAGAGGTTGGTCATGGGCAGCACGCTCGAGCGCAGTGCCTGCGGGATCACGATCTTGGCAAGGATGCGATTGAAGCTCATGCCCAGCGAGCGAGCGGCTTCCACCTGGCCGACGCCGACGGTGTTGATGCCGCTCATAAAGTTCTCGGAGCCAAAGGCCGAGCCCAGCAACACCGTGGCGACGATAACGCAGGTGCGGTAGGGCAGGACGACCTTGAGCGGCGGCAATGCGTAGACGACGATGATGAGCAACGCGATGCCGGGGATGTTACGGAAGACCTGGACATACAGGTCGCCAAAGACGCGCAGCGGCTTGAGCGGCGACACGCGCATCACGGTGACAGCGACAGCCAGTACCATGGCGATGACAAACGACTCAAGCGTCATGCCCCAGGTTGCTAGCAGGGCGTCGATATAGTTCTGGCCATAGAGCGACCAGAGCTCGGAGAGACTCATGCGGACCTCCCGCCGGTAAGGAAAGGGGCTCCCGTGTGTACGGAAGCCCCGACAACTCAGTGAGGAAACAGTTTAGCGCAATAAAGCGCATCGTGCGTTTCCGTATGGTTTCGTAGCGGCCGTTACTAGGCTCGCTGCCTAGGCGCCGATCTCGGGCAGCTCGGGAACATTGGTGTCGCCCGTACGGTCGCCAATGCAGATCTGCCACAGCTCGGTCCAGGTGCCGTCATCCTCGATCTTCTTAAGGAAGTCGTTGACAAAGGCGACACCGTCGGAATCGAGCGGCAGGCCGATGCCGTAGGGCTCCTTGCTGCCGAAGGGCTTGCCGGCAATCTTGTACTTGCCGGGCTCGCGGACCAGGGCGCTCTGCTGCATGTTGTTGTCGATGACGTAGGCGTCAACGCGGCCCTGCTGAAGTGCCTGGCGGGCCTCCTCGTCGGTCTTGAACTCCTGTTGGCTGGCCTTGGGGGAGAACTCCTCCAGGATGGCGGGGCCGTTGGAGCCGGACTGGACGGCGACGTTCTTGTCGGCCAGGTCGTCGACGCTCTTGATGTCGTCGTTGTCGGCGAGCACCAGGATAGCCTGCTGGGTGTAGTAGTAGGGACCGGCGAAGGAGACGAGCTTCTTGCGCTCGTCAGTGATGGTGTAGGTGGCAAAGACAGCGTCGACCTGGCCGTTCTGCAGGACGGACTCGCGCGTGTCCGAGGTCACCTGGGTGATCTCGACCTTGTTCTCGCCCAGAATGTAGTTGGACAGGAGCTGTGCGATACCGGCGTCGAAGCCGCGGGTCTGACCGTCTTTCTCGTTGAGGAGGGAGAAAAGTGTGGAGGTCTGAACGCCACCGATCTTAAAGACACCGGCGTCCTTGACGGCCGTGGCCCAGGTGCTGGCGGCGATGGCGTCGTCATCGGCCTTGGGGCCGTTGTCGACGAGTTTGTCGAATGCCTTGGCATCGAGTATGGTGGAAGCTCGGTATCTTCGGAGCTCTTGGAGGAGCCGACGGCGGAACCCTTGTCGGCCTCGGCGCTGGTGTCGGAGCAGCCGGCAAGACCAAGGCCGGCAACGGTTGCGAAGGTGGCGGCAACGAAGCCGCGGCGGTCGAGAACGACCTGCTGGGAGAGGTTTTTGCTCATGGTAGAACACCTTTCTCAATAAAATCCCTAGCGGTTGAGTAGAGTTATACCCCATCCCGCTCAGACGGGTCAACATGAAATAACTCAGAAACATACTTGCCTTATGGGTAATTCTACCTACCAAAAAGGGACAGGTTTATTTTGGCAGGTTTTATCTGGGCAAACGTCGGTTGTTGCAGCTGAGACGCCGCCTTGTGGGTGGCGCGGTCGCTCATGGTGGTCGTTATATAAGTAAGGAGATCGAAAACCACCACAAAGGGGATGCAGTTCATTTGTGGTGGTTCTTGCAGATGTGGCGGCCTGCCCCGCTGTTTTGTCTCGACCTGTAACAGTTAGACGGGAATTCGGGTCCTAGATGTTACAGATCGAGATAATTGAGTTGGGGAAATAAAAAACCTCCGCAGGGATGCTTCCCTTGCGGAGGTTTTCTTACTCGTTGAGTAGCCTTACGGCTTCGGCGGCCATGTTCTCGACCGTCATGCCGTTCTGAGCGAGCAGCTCTTTGGGGTCGTAGCGGTCGGGGAAGCCCTTGGCGATGCCGAAGGTGCGCGTGCGCACGGGCGTGCAGGCCAAGTAGCACGCGACACGCTCGCCCCAGCCACCGTCCAAGATGCCGTCCTCGAGAGTGACGACAACGCGATGCTCGGCGGCAAGGCTGTCGAGGAACTCACGGTCGAGCTCTGTTGCATAGCGCGGGTTGACGAGCGTGGCCTCGATGCCGTGCTCGGCAGCCAAGCGGTTTGCCACGCGCTCGCCCAACTCAAAGAAATCGCCAAGCGCGAGCACGGCCACGTCGCGACCCTGGCGCACCACGTTGTAATGAACGGCGCCGTAATCGGCGTCCTCGGCAGGCGCCAAGTCGGGGCGGCTTACCAAGCCAATGCCCGGCACGCGAATCGCCACGGGATGCTCGCGGTGATCGAGCGACCAGCTCAGCATGGACAGATATTCCTCCATGCAGGCCGGCGCCAAGTAGTGCATGTTGGGAAGACCGCCCAGCATGGAAATATCAAAGAACGAGAGGTGCGTCTCGGATGTGGTGCCAAAGATCGACGCGCCAAATACCAGGATGGTTGCGGGGGCGTCGTTGAGGCACAGGTCGTGCCACAGTTCGTCGTAGGCGCGCTGCAAAAACGTGCCGTACACACCAAAGACTGGCTTGGCGCCCGAGCGCGCAAGCGCGGTGGCAAAGGTCACGGCGTGTTCCTCGGCAATGCCCACGTCGACAAACTGCTTGCCTGCCGCGGCGCGAAGCTCGGGTGTAAAGCCCATGATGTAGGGCGTGGCAGCCGTGATGCCCACAACCTGCGGATCGCGCTCGATGGCGGCGCTGAGCGCCTCGCCCGTAATATCGGCATAGGTGCGCGGCGCAGGCTCGCTCGGATGGCCCGGGCAGAGCTTGCGCCCAGTCGCCATGTCAAACGGACCCACATGATGCCAGCGCTCGGGGTCGCTCTGGGCTGGCTCAAAGCCCTTGCCCTTTGCGGTGGAGACGTGCAGCACGATGGGATGGTCGATGTCGCGCAGCTCCTGCAGCGTGTCGACCAGGGCCAACACATCGTTGCCGGCGTCCAGATAGCGGTAGTCGAGTCCCATCGCGCGGAAAACGTTGCGCTCGCAGGTGCCGTTGCTGGCGCGCAGCTCGGCCAAATTGCGATAGAGGCCACCGTGGTTCTCGGCAATGGACTGGTCGTTATCGTTGACGATGATGATCAGGTTGCTGTCGAGCTCGGCGGCATTGTTAAAGCCCTCAAACGCCAGGCCGCCCGAAAGCGAACCGTCGCCAATGATGGTAATGACGTTGTAGCTGTCGCCCGCCAGATCGCGGGCGTGTGCCAAGCCGCAGCCCAGGCTCACCGATGTGGAGGTGTGGCCCATGGCGAACAGGTCGTGCTCGGACTCGTCGGGATTGGCAAAGCCAGAAGCCTCACCATAACGCTCCGGATTGATATAAGTGTACGCACGCCCAGTCAGCGCCTTGTGGGCGTAGGTCTGGTGCGAAACGTCAAAGACAATCTTGTCGATGGGGGAGTTAAACACGCGATGAAGCGCAACCGTAAGCTCAACGACGCCCAGGTTGGGGGCAACGTGCCCGCCGACGGCGGCGGAGCTTTCGAGGATTGCGTGGCGGATCTCGCCGCAGAGCAGTGGAAGCTCGGCGCGGTCGAGAGCCTTGACGTCCTCGGGCGTTGTCGTTTGCGTAAGCAGCATCGTTGTGGGTTACTCCATGCGAATCGAGCGCCGGCGCTCCCTCGGCCAGCACAATTGCACAAAACAGTCTCGCACATTTTGGCGTTTGATATGTGACGGCGGCGCGGTAATTCGCCAACTGGTGGGGCAAAACGTTTTGTCAGATGCCATACTGGTAGATTCGATGATGATTTTATTCAATGCGTGCAGGCCGTGGCTTGCCGCCGTGAGCCGCTGGAAGGAGGCAGCATGTCTGATGCCGTTCGTGCCGAGAAAATCGCGCACGAGGTCGACGATGCCGCCCGTCAGCTGGCCCAGGCGGGCCGCTTGGACCTGACGCACGAGTTTATCCAGCATGGCGACGTGACGGTGTATGCGCATGTGATTTCGGTAGCGCGGGCGAGCCTGTCCTTTGCCGAGTGCTTGGGCCGTGCTGGCATTTCGGTCGACCGTGCCTCGCTGTTGCGCGGGGCCCTGCTGCACGATTACTTTCTCTATGATTGGCACGACCCCGATCCGAGCCATCGACTGCACGGATTTCGGCATCCATTTTTTGCCTGGCGCGTGCCGAGGAAGATTTTGAGCTGACGCCGCGCGAGCGGAATATCATCGTGCGCCATATGTTTCCGCTGGTACCGGTTCCACCGACGTGTCGCGAGGCATGGATTGTGTGCCTGGCCGATAAATGGTGCGCTCTGTGCGAGACGGTCGCCGGCCGTCTGCCGCGCAAAGGCGGCGCGAACGATTTGAACGAGGGCACGAGTGACGGTTCGAGCAAAGAATCGAGCGAGAAGAGGAGAGGGTAGACGGTGGAAACCGCGATCGACATGGCATTTGACGGCGCGACGCTTGCCGCCTGTCCGCTCTCGGCGCTGATGCTCTCGTTTGCCTTCTACGGTTTTTGCGGCTGGGTGTGGGAGTCGACAGTCTGCGCCATGCTCAACCACGGACGCTTTGCCAACAGCGGTTTTTTGCTGGGGCCGTGTTGTCCTATCTATGGTGTGGGCGGCATAGCCTGCTGGCTTTTGCTGCGCGGGATTCCGGATGCCTCGAGCCAGTTTGTTGCCGCGGCGCTCGTATGCAGCGTGATTGAGTACGGCGTAGGCGTTTTGTTGGAAAAACAACAGGCGCGCGCTTTTGGGATTACTCACACCTGCCGTTTAACCTGCACGGACGCATCTGCCTGTACTGGGCCTGTGCGTTTGGCTTGGGCGCGCTGTGCATTTGCCGTTTAGTGGAGCCGGCATTGCTGGGGCTGCTTGGCCATCTGCCGGTGCTGATTGTGCGGTTGTCCGCCTTTATCGTCGCGGTCGCGATGATGGTTGACGCGGTGTGCTCGTTGGCGAGCTGGCGGCGTCTGTCCGATCAGCTGGAGCGCGTGCGCGCCGACCTTGCCGACCGCATCAACGAGTCGCTTGCCGATGCCTCGGACTCAATGCTCGAGCGCATTCCCGAATCGACGATTGACTCGGTGACACAGACGCACATCCGCAGCCGTGCCGTTAACGCGTGGCTGGCCGAGCTGGGTGACGCCGCGCTCGATGCCCTGCGCGAGAAGGCTTCGATGCCGACGTTTATCGCGGATGGTGCTCGCGGCCTGGCACTCGCTGCCCGCCGCGTGGCCGATGCCGCGCCGAGTATGCCGCGTCCGTCGCTCAGTCGTCGCCTTGCCGGCAAGCGCATGAGCCGTCCAGTGCCGAGCGTGTCGCTCAGCCGTCGCGACCTGCGCTTCTTTAATGCCTTCCCGCGCTTGCGCATCAACCGCTACGAGGGCGTCATCCGAGCTACCGACCTCCGCGACCGAGCCCGCGAGCTGTTCCGGCGCTAGCCGGGACGGGGCCAAGCGCGCCCTTCTCGTTCGCCCGTTTCCCGTTCGTTTCGCGCCCGTTGCCGCGCCGTTTCCAAGATTGCGGCACCGTTTCCATTCGACAACGCAGCGTTTAACAACGCCGTATCTGGTCTACACCAGTTGCCCCTCGGCCGCATTATGGGCGCCGACAACGTCCATGCGACCAAGGGGGAGCGAATGTACGATACGGGATCGACAACGTTTATGCTCATCTGCACCATGCTCGTGTTTTTAATGACACCGGGCCTGGCGTTTTTCTATGGCGGCCTGTCCAGGCGCAAAAATGTCATCAACACCATGCTTATGTGCTTTGGCGCCATTGGCCTGGTTGGTGTGCTGTGGATTGTTGCTGGCTGGTCGCTGGCCTACGGCGGCGACGGCTCCAGTCCGTTTATTGGAGGCCTTGACCAGCTGCTGTGCCTGCCGGTGCTCCACCAGGTGCTGCAGGCGGCCGAGGGCAATGCCGCGGACGGTGCCGTCTACCCTCAGATCATCAACATCGCCTTCCAGATGGCGTTTGCCATGATCACGGCCGCTATCGTCACGGGCAGCCTGGCCGGTCGCGTTAAGTTCGGTGCCATGACGGCCTTCCTGGGCATTTGGCTACTCGTGGTCTATGCGCCGCTCGCCCACATGGTTTGGGGCGGCGATGGCTCCTTTATCGGCGACATCATCGGCGCACTCGACTTTGCTGGCGGCGACGTGGTGCACATTTCGTCTGGTCTTACCGGCCTGATCCTCTGCTTAATGCTCGGCCGTCGTCGCGGCTTTGGCATGGTGAGCTATCGTCCGCATAACGTGCCGTTTGTGGCGCTGGGCGCCGGCCTGCTTTGGTTTGGCTGGTTTGGCTTTAACGGCGGCAGCGAGTTTAAGGCCGACGCCGTGGCGGCGCTCGCCATCCTCAACACCGTGACGGCCAGCGCGGCGGGCATGGTCTCGTGGCTTGCCGTCGAGCGCGTGCACACCGGTCGCCCCACGCTGGTGGGTGCCAGCACCGGTCTGGTTGCGGGCCTGGTGGTGGTTACGCCCGGCGCAGGCTTTGTCGAGCCGTGGGCGGCGCTGGTCATGGGCTTGATCGTATCGCCTGTCTGCTACCTGGCTATCAGCCATCTTAAGACCAAGTTTGGCTACGACGATGCGCTCGACGCGTTCGGTTGCCACGGTATCGGCGGCATCTTGGGCGGCGTGCTCACGGGTCTGTTCTGCGTGCCGGAGCTTTCGTGGACCGATAAGGGCGGCCTGTTCTACACGGGCGACGTGTCGCTGCTCATCTCGCAGATTTTGGGCATTGTGGTGACGGTCGCTATTGTGTTGGTGCTCGACTTGGTGATCGCCGCGGTGGTCAAGGCGCTGTTCCACGGCAGCCTGCGCGTGGACGAGGCCGACGAGGCGCTGGGCCTGGACGCGAGCCAACACGGCGAGAGCGCATACCCTTCGTTCGCCGGACTCGATTAGCAGCTTCCCCAAGTACCGCACCTTGCCGTTCAATCGTCGCGCGGCTTTCCCAGGCACCCGACCTTGCCCCTCAAACCGTCGCTTGCGTACCGAAGTACGCGGCGCTCCTCTTTCGGGGCAATCTCGGGCACCTCGAAAACCCGCGTCATTGAATGGCAATTCATTTCTTTTATTGAAGAGAGGAATTCACTATGAAGAAGATTACGGCGATTGTTCGTGCCGAGAAGCTTGAGGTTCTTAAAGACGCGCTGTTTGCTGCCGATGTTCGCGGCATGACCATCAACCAGGTGCAGGGCTGCGGCGCGCAACATGGCTGGAGGGAATACGTGCGCGGCAACGAGTTGCTTGTCAACACGATCCCTAAGGTGCAGTTCATCCTCATCTGCGCCGATGAACATGTCGACGGCATTGTCGAGATCATCTGCAACGCTGCTCGCACCGGTGCCGTCGGAGACGGCAAGATTTGGGTCGAGCCGGTCGAGGAAGTTATCCGCATTCGCACCGGCGAACACGGTCCCGCCGCGGTGTAGGATCGACCGCCTGCCATCCGCAACGTTAAAATGCTGCAATGAGGCACAAGACTTGCGTTGCGGATGGGCGGATTATGGGTCGCAATAAATATCCCGAGGAGACGGTCGCGAAGATTCTCGACGCGGCACTGGAGCTATTCTGCGCACAGGGTTATGAGGGGACGAGCATTCAAGATATTGTTGACCGTCTCGATGGCATGACCAAGGGCGCTGTCTATCATCACTTCAAGAGCAAAGAAGAGATTTTCAACGCCGCGTTTGATCGGGCGATGACTCCGATTGTTGAGCGCCGCCGCTCGATGCTTGGCGTCGGTAATATGACCGGCGCCCAAAAGCTAAAAAGGCTTTACGCTCCCGAGTCCGTTGTTCCGCAAATTGAGCTATGGGCACGCATGCGTCCTGCAGCAGATCCGGTAAAAAGCTCGCGTCTACTGGCGATGCAGTACCAGGGCTCGTTTGACGAGTCTGCCGATGGCTATCTCTTGCCGGTGATCGAGGAGGGCATCGCCGACGGATCCATTGCGTGCGAATGTCCGCGTGAAGCGGCGGAGGCCGTATCGTTGTTGGCGAATCTTTGGCTGCTGCCGCTGTTCCGTCCGCTTGAGCCCAAGGATCGAATGCTCGCTCGCGCTCAATGTTTGGCGCAGATGGCCTCTGCGGTGGGACTCGATTTGGGCGAGGAAGTGCTCCAGACAACGGCACGAATTTGGGACGTATGGGACCGTGCCGGGTGGTAATATAGATACCAACGGTATGTAATTGATTTGTGAGGGCAGCTCCGGCTGCCCTTTTCAAGTCAATAAATACATACTATCGGTATGTATAGGGAGCGAACTTATGGCTGGGCTGAGAGACGTCAGCGTCTCGTTGAAATCAAAAACAGTGCGGTCAATCAGGCTCGCGGAACTTCTGGTTGCGCAGCTGTGCACGTATTCGATGCTGTCGGCGCTGTGCTTTGCGTATCCACTTTACTTGTTCGATTGCAGTGGATCGTCAACGTTATATGGCGTCGTCGTGGCGATAGCGTTCATACCCGGCGTACTCGCAGCTCCGGTTGGCGGAATCTTGGCGGATCGGGGAAGACATCGCGAGGTCCTCGTGGCCCTCGGCATTGCTCTGATGACTGCATCGCTGCTGTCTATCCCCATGAAGCGCTCGTTGCCTCTTGCGGTCGTCGTAGTAGCGATACTTTGTTTTCAATATGGTGTTCAATCGCTGCTAAAGCCAATGCTCCAAATTGAGACGGTGCGCATGGCGGGTGAAAAGAAGGTTGAGCGGGCCACTGCATTGGTTTCGCAGGTGACCATGGTGAGCAATATCTTGGGTCCTGTGGTCGGGACGGCAGTCTATGGGTGCTTTGGCATCGATGCTCTTTGCACAACCGCGTCGGTGGCGTTTGCGATTTCAGCTCTCTTGTTTGGGGTCGCACTCAAGCAAAATGCCTCATCTGAAACGATGGGAGACGGCGCGACTCGCACGACATGCCGAAACGATTTTCGGGAGTCGATTCGGTATCTGTTGCAAAATGCATCATTGGTCGCTGTGATTTTGCTTGCGGCCGTTTTGAACCTTGCGTTGGTTGGACTAACGATTGGCGCTCCCATTATTGTTACAAAGCATCTCGGCATGCAATCGTCCTGCGTTGGGATAGTTGAGGTTGCTCTGGGCTTGGGTGGTCTTACTGGCAGTGGCTTGGTCGGCATTTGGCCGCATCGTTTTTCTTTCAATGGCATATGTCGATATGTTGCGATGATCTGTTTTGGAGTCGCGCCGATTATTGTTACGCTGCTGTTCGGCGTAGATGTATGCGTGTTCACCGTGTTTGCGGTTGGTTCGGCATGGGTCATGGTGTGGGCGAGCATTACGTCGGTTGAAATCATCGCGTTTGTTCAGCGGGTAGCGCCGACTGAGCTCTGCGGAAAAGTGCTTTCGGTCGTTTACATGGTCCTTTCCTGCGCAACACCTATCGGCCAATTGACGTACGGGGTTGCATATGATCGATGGACACCAGCGATTGTATTCGCAGCCATGTTGGCGGTGCTGACGTTGACGACGGCGCTGTTTTATCGTCTGAAAAATCGCTTGCGGCGATTGTCTTGACGCGCTGGGGCACCGTGAATTTGCGGAGACAGTGGCCGCCGCGTCGGGACGGCATTGTTTGGGCATGCCTCTCCTTCGTCTACAATATCGTGCAGACGAAGGAGAGGCACGCCCATGATCAAGATGTTCGCGAGTGACTTAGACGGAACGCTGCTGAACGCCCTGCACGAGGCAGATGGGACCATCCGCCGTGCCATTCGTGAGCTGACCGAGGCCGGCCTGCATGTGGTTCCCGCGACCGGACGCTCGACGCTGCCGATCGGCGAGCATGGCTTTACGGGGCTGGCGCTCGATGCCTGCTGCTCTAACGGCTCCATCGTGCGCGACAGTCATGGCGAGGTGCTCAAGACCTGGACCATCGATCCGCAGATCACCGAGGAGCTGCTCAAGGAGTTTCCGGATATCTGTTTTGACTGCTCCACGCCCGACGGCATGTTTTCGAGCGGATCGTTCGAGATGCACCAGGCGGGCTTTAAAAAGGACAGCCCCATCAAGCGTATTGTGATGCGCGGCATGCGTGCGCGCGGCGGGTATCACGAGGAACAGTATTTCGACCAGTCGATCGGCGATATCTTGCGTCACGATGTATGCAAGATCAATTGTCGCGTGACCTCTCCCGAGCTGGAGCGCGACCTTAAGGCGTATCTTGCCGAGCGCTCGGACCGTGTGGTCAACGCGCCGTTCGATCCGGTGATGTTCGAGATCACGGACGCGGCATGCAACAAGGGCGAGAGCGTGGCCTGGCTGGCGGGTTACTACGGCATTGCCGAGGACGAGGTCGCGGTCTATGGAGACGGCGGCAACGACATCGCCATGCTCAAGCGTTTCCACCACAGCTACGCGACCAAAAACGCAAGCGATGCAGCTAAGGCCGCCGCGAGCGTGACCATCGGCAGCTGCATGGTCCATGCCGTCCCCAAACACATGCTCGCCACCATGCGCAAGCAAAACTCCCGCACCGTCATCGAATAATGTGACAAAGGGACAGCCCCTTTGTCATAGGGGCCTGTGTGCTTGGAATACGAACATATATTCGTATATATAACTAGGCTCTGGTAGAATCGGTATCGTTGACGGCAGTTCCATGTGCCGGGCAGCGCCCTCCATTTGATGGGAGGTGATGCCCATGACCGATTTGATTGATTTCGTGAGACTTCTGACCGCTTTGGTCTCGTTCTTCACGGCGCTTGTCGGCCTTTCCGAGGCACTCAAGCAGCGTTCGAAGCGCAACAGAAGGGGTCGCCGCCGCTAAGGCGTTGACCCCCTAATGCAAACAACGGCGCTGCCCAGCCAGCTACAACTTGGGCTGCCGTCGACACTATTCTACCCACGAATGACATTTTGGACAATCGGTAATGCCGCTCCAAAAGCCAGGCGGGTTGTGACAAAGGGGCTGCCCTTTGTCACATCCCAAATATTGCCTTTACGTGTTGGTACACACGGTGTGCAATAATACTCGCACTGTGCAATAGCGCACAGGCTGAGTAACAAGGAGGACGCTTGTCCCAGCTCGAGAAATGCGACCGCCGGTCCCTTCGCTCGCAGCGTGCCCTTCGCCAGGCACTTGCCAGCGAGCTTGCCGAAAGCGGCGACCTTTCGCGCATTAATGTCGCGTCGCTCACCGAGCGCGCTGGCCTTACGCGCCGCACGTTCTATTCGCACTACCGCGATATCCCCGACTTTATCAATCAAATCGAGGACGGCTTGCTGGCCGAGATCCGTGAGCGCATTGAGTTCATTACCGCAGCTCAGCTGCCTGATCTCTATCACAATATCGATGAGCTCGAGCCGGCGCCCGGTTCGGTTGAGCTGCTGCGTTATCTTGCGGCCAACCGCGACTTAATCGGTGCGCTGCTGGGGCCGGGCGGCGACCAGGCCTTCATTAAAAGGATTATCGACACTGCGCGTGAGGCTGTGGTGCCGCGTGCGCAGACGGGCATTTTGGGCCTGGCGCTGGGCACGTTCTTTGACTACTACGTCACCTACGTCGTGAGTGCCGAGGTCGGCATGATTCAGCGCTGGTTTGAGCGTGACCTTTCCGAATCGCCCGAGGCCATGGCGCGCATCATGACGGTTATCGCCTTTGTGCGCCCCGGTGACCTGTATGGCCAACCCATCGATATCAACGTGCCGGAATACGGCATGAAGCTATTGAACTTGCAGCTCGAGGACGCGGCCGACACCGCCGCAACCGTCGAGTCCAACAACTAAGAGGAGAGACAATGAGCAAACTCGCCGAAGGCATTAAGGACCGTATAGTTGCTGCCGCGCGCGAGGCCGCGCCCGCCGTGGCGGACGCCGCGCAGAAGGCCGCGACCGCTGCTGCCGAGAAAGTTGTCGAGGCTGTTGCCGAGGCCAAGAACGCGGCAGGGGAGACGTCCGTTGCTAGCGAGCCCGCCGCCGCCGAGCCCGTAGCCGCCGCCCACGCCCCCGAAGGCGCGATCTTCAACCCCGAGGTCGCCCGCGGCAACCTGCATCTGGGCATAGACGTGGGTTCCACCACCGTCAAGCTCGCTGTGCTCAACGACGACAACCAAATCGTCTATGCCAAGTACCAGCGCCATCACACCGACGTCCGCGCCTGCGCCCGCGACCTGTTCGAGGGGGCCGCGACCGTGCTACCGACGGCCCAGATGACCTGCGCCATTACCGGCTCGGGCGGCCTGCTGCTGTCCCAGTGGCTCGACCTGGAGTTTGTCCAGGAGGTCATCGCCAGCAAACGCGCCGTCGAGACCCTTATCCCGGCCACCGATGTCGCCATCGAGCTGGGCGGCGAGGACGCCAAGATCATCTACTTCGACGACGGCATTGAGCAGCGCATGAACGGCACCTGCGCCGGCGGCACGGGCGCGTTCATCGATCAGATGGCAACCCTGCTGCACACCGACGCGAGCGGCCTCAACAAGCTCGCGGCCAACGCCACCACCATCTATCCCATCGCCAGCCGCTGCGGCGTTTTTGCCAAGACCGACGTGCAGCCGCTGCTCAACGAAGGTGCCCGCCCCGAGGACGTGGCTGCCTCCATCTTCCAGGCCGTCGTGACCCAGACCATCTCGGGCCTGGCGTGCGGCCGCCCCATCCGCGGCAACGTCGCCTTCCTGGGCGGCCCGCTGCAGTATCTCTCCGAGCTGCGCCACCGCTTCTACCTCACGCTCAACCTGGACGAGGAGCACCGTATCGTGCCCCAAAATGCCCACCTGTTTGTGGCGAGCGGTGCCGCCATGGCGCATGAGTCCAACAAGCTCAGCACGTTCCCGCAGCTCATCGAGGCCATCGATGCCCTGGGTGACACGCAAGGCGCCGAGGTCGAGCGCCTGGACCCGCTCTTTGCCACCGACGAGGACTTTGCCGAGTTCAAGGGTCGCCACGACACCGAGGTCGTCCCCAAGGGCAAGCTCGACGGCTACACCGGCCGCGTGTTCATCGGCATCGACGCCGGTTCCACCACCATGAAGGCCGCACTCGTGGGCGAGGACGGTCAGCTGCTGCACACCTGGTACGGCAACAACAACGGCGACATCCTGGGCACGGCCAAGGTCATCATGGCCGATTTCTACAACCACATCCCCGCGGGCTGCACCATCGGCCACGTGACCACCACGGGCTACGGCGAGGCGCTGCTCATCGAGGCTCTCAAGGCCGATTCCGGCGAGATCGAGACCGTTGCGCACCTGCGCGGCGCCAAGGCGTTTCTGCCCGGCGTCGAGTTCATTCTGGATATTGGCGGCCAGGACATGAAGTGCCTGCGCGTCAAGGACGGCGTTATCGAGCACATCATGCTCAACGAGGCCTGCTCGTCGGGTTGCGGTAGCTTTATCGAGAGTTTCGCCGTGTCTATGAACATGGACGTGCGCGCGTTCGCCGACGCCGCCATCCATGCCAAGGCCCCGGTCGACCTGGGCAGTCGCTGCACGGTCTTTATGAACTCGCGCGTCAAGCAGGCGCAAAAGGAAGGCGCCACGGTGGGCGACATCGCGGCCGGCCTGTCCTATTCTGTCATCAAGAATGCCCTGTTCAAGGTCATCAAGCTGCGCGATCCCAAGGAGATTGGCAGCCAGGTGATCGTCCAGGGCGGCACCTTTATGTCCGACGCCACGCTGCGCGCGTTTGAGCAGCTCACCGGTGTTCATGCCGTGCGTCCCGACATCGCCGGCTGCATGGGCGCCTACGGTGCGGCCCTGCTCGCCCGCGATCGCGCTGGCGCCGACGGCACCTCGACCATTCTTTCGGCCGAGGACATCGCGCACCTCACCGTGACGCAAAAGCATGTCCGCTGTGGCCGTTGCTCCAACAACTGCCAGCTTACCGTCAACGATTTTGGCGGCGGCAGGCGCTTTATCACCGGCAATCGCTGCGAGAAGGGTGCCGGCCACAAAAAGCAAAAGACCGAGGCCCCCAACCTCTTCAAAAAGAAAAACGAGCTGCTCTTTAACCGCGAGGTGCTGAGCCCCGACGAGGCCCCGCGCGGCACCGTCGGCATTCCGCGCGCGCTCAACATGTACGAGAACTACCCCTTCTGGCATGCGTTCTTTACGCGCCTGGGCTTTAGCGTGCAGCTGTCCGACCAGTCGAGCAAGAAGACCTACCAGGCGGGTATCGAGTCCATGCCGTCCGAGAGCGTGTGCTATCCGGCCAAGATGAGCCACGGCCATGTGATGAACCTTATCGACCGCGATGTCGACTTTATCTGGATGCCGTGCGTGCGCTGGGAGCGCAAGGAGGATCCGACGGCTGGCAACTGCTATAACTGCCCCATCGTTATGAGTTACCCCACGGCGTTGGCACTCAACATCGACGAGATCCGCGAGCAGAACATCGAGTTCCTGTACCCGTTTGTGCCCTATCACGACAAGACCGAGCTCAAGCGCCGCCTGTACCAGGTGCTCGCCGTCGACCGTGTGGCCGATGCGCAAGCCGGTCGCGGTCGCGTGCGTGGACCCAAGATCACGCGCTCCGAGGTCGATGCCGCCGTCAACGCTGCCTTTGAGGCCGACGCGCGTTTCCACGAGGACATCCAGACCATGGGCGAGGAGGCCCTTAAGTGGGTCGAGGACCACGGCGGTCACGGCATCGTACTCGCCGGCCGTCCTTACCACAACGACCCCGAGATCAACCACGCCCTGCCCGAGCTTATCTCGAGCTTTGGCTTTGCGGTCTTTACCGAGGATTCGCTCGCGCATCTGGTAAAGCCCGAGCGTCCGATTCGCGTCGTCGACCAGTGGATGTACCACAGCCGCCTGTACGCCGTCGCCCGTTTTGTGACGATGCGCAACGACCTGGACCTGATCCAGCTCAATTCCTTCGGCTGCGGCCTGGACGCTCTGACCACCGATCAGGTGCAGGAGATCCTGGAGGCCAGCGGCAAGATTTACACCGTGCTCAAGATCGACGAGGTTTCGAACCTGGGTGCCGCGCGCATCCGCATCCGCTCGCTCATGGCCGCGCTTAAGGACCAGGAGGCCGAGCGCTTGGCCGAGGCCACGGCCGCGGGCGAGGCTTACGAGCAGGGCGATGCCGCGCCAGTGGCGCCTTCCACGGATGCTCCCGCGTTTGCGAGCCGCAAGTACACGTTCGAGGCGCAGCGTGAGAGCACCTCGACCGCATGGGCCAAGGTGCCCTTTACCGAGCAGATGCGCGACGAGGGGTACACCATTCTGTGCCCGCAGATGGCACCGATCCACTTTGACCTGGTCAAAGAGGTGTTCCGTGGTGCCGGTTACAACCTGGAGCTGCTTCCCTCGACCGATCACGACGCCGTCGAGGCAGGCCTGCGCTACGTGAACAACGACATCTGCTACCCGTCGATTTTGGTAACGGGCCAGATTATGGAGGCTATCGAGAGCGGCCGCTATGACCTGTCCAAGACGGCCGTGGTCATCAGCCAGACCGGTGGCGGCTGCCGTGCCACCAACTACATCGCCCTCATTCGCAAGGCCCTGCGCGAGAGCGGTCACCCCGAGATCCCCGTGATCTCGCTTTCGGCCGTGGCGCTTGGCGAGGACAACCCCGGCTTTAAGCTGACGCCGGCGCTGCTTAAGCAGGCGGTCTACGCGGTGCTCTTTGGCGACGTGATGATGCAGATGCTCTACCGCTGCCGCCCGTATGAGGCCACGCCCGGTGCCGCCAACGCGCTCTACGAGGAGTACATGGCGCGCGCTCGCAAGCTGGCACCCAAGTTCAACAGGCATAACTACACCAAGCTGTGCCGCGAGGCCATCCGCGCGTTCGACACCATGCCGCTTGTGGGCGAGGGCACCAAGCCGCACGTGGGCGTGGTCGGTGAGATCCTGGTCAAGTTCCACCCCACGGCCAACAACCACGTGGTCGACGTGATCGAGCGCGAGGGCTGCGAGGCCGTGGTGCCGGGTCTGCTCGACTTCTTCCTGTACTCCATGAGCAACGCCGAGCTGCAAAAGGACGAGCTGGGTAGCTCTGCAACGACGCGTGCGGGCATGCAGGCGCTCATCAAGCTTGTGGACTGGATGCGCACGCCGGTGGAGGAGATGCTCGAGAAGTCCCGCCGCTTCGAGGCACCCGAGCGCATCGGCACCATGGCCGACAAGGCCCGCACGGTGCTTTCGGTGTGCAACAACATGGGCGAGGGCTGGCTGCTCACGGCCGAGATGCTCGACCTGATCGATCATGCGCGCCTAACATCATCTGCACGCAGCCCTTCGCCTGCCTGCCCAACCACGTGGTGGGCAAGGCCGTGATCAAGGAGCTGCGCCGCCAGCATCCCGAGAGCAACATCGTCGCGGTGGACTACGACCCCGGCGCGTCCGAGGTCAACCAGCTCAACCGCATTAAGCTCATGATCAGTGTGGCCAAGGAGAACATGCGCGCCGGTAAGGGCTTTAAGCTCGAGAAGGTGGCGCCGCTCGCGATGGACGAGGTCACCGGCCAGATGCGTGCTCATGACGGCTGTGTGAGCTGCGGGCCGGCCAGCGAGGAGGCCGTGGCATCGGTCGCCGAGCGCCTGGGACGCGGCATTAAGAAGTAACTGGCCTGCTTTGTGCTGGATATGAGACAAACGGGTGGTAGCCGTACCGGCTGCCACCCGTTTTTATTGCACATATGTTGCGTAAATAGCGTTGCAGGCGCCTTCAGCGGACTCGGATTTCGGAAGTATGCGGCAAAATTTGAATAGGCCGAGCACACTGGATATGCCCAAGCTTTGTACCTGCGGTTTTATTGGTGAAAAACCGGGGTGTGCTCGAGGGCTCCGGAATTTGCCGCATACTTCCGAAAACAACGTCTCGGTGGCACCAAAAATTGCCTCCAGAACCCTGAGATAATGAACATATGTAGCCGTTCGCCGCAAATTATCGTCCGTTCATGGAACCTATCTCCAACGAGTTGTAACCATATGGTTTGATGTTGGAAACATATGATTGCCGACAGGCCGTAGGTGACGTTCGCCATGATATCGGAGGTACCAAATATGTTTTGCACTCCGTTAAACAAGTATCGGGCTGGCTGACATGAGCCGCCGTTTTGTCTCGATAACCGTTGCAGTGGTTTGCCTGGCAGTGCTTGTGGGCGCTACAGGGCAACTCGCCATAAGTCGAGAAACATCCTATATGCAGGAATGCGTTTCCGAAGGCTTTGCCATTGATGGTTACTATCGGGATGACAAAACAAGTCTGGAAACCCTGGCCTTTCATGAAGAGGATAACCATCGATGCAACTGGTCGGCAGAGGCGGCGACTGCGTTGATGGGCAGTTCGAGCGTATGGACGACCCCAACATTCTGTTATTAAAGAATGAAAACGGCGAAAAATTCGGTACGGTCCACGTGGCGTATATTTCGCGTCGACGCGATCAGGGTTGGCTCTACCTATTTAGAGATACCAGGGTGACCCGTTTTTATCTGGTGAGCACCGATCCGGCGTTTATGGTGGAGTCTGGCGATGTCGATGTGGACAGTTGATTCACGGCAATAAAACAGCGAGCGGGGCGCAGTCGTGAACTGCGCCCTACATCACGTTACTTCACATCAAACTCCACGCGATCGAGTTCGGGTACGTTGAGGTCGATGAGTTTGCGGGCGACGTGGCGGTCGTGTGCCCCAAGCGCCTCGCTTGTCGTCACATGGGCGACAACCTCGCGCTCGACAAGGCCCTCCTCCTCGCCTTCGGTGGCCGAGGTCTCGACGGCAACGGTGTAATTCTTAAAGCTCGGCAGCACCGCGGCAAGCTCGCGCGTGGTTTCGGTGACGCCATAGCCGTCCTGCACGCCGGCCTGCGCCGAGCCAATGGATCCCGCGGTCATAACGATGCAGGGGATGGCAAAGATCACCGTGCCCACGATGATGCGGCGGCGCACCTTGTGTGACAGCTCATCGACCTCGGCGTTTTCCTCGGCGGTCACAATGCCGTCGCCGTTGAGGTCGCGCTTGAGCGGCACGCGCAAAAGAAGCAGCACGGCTTCGGCAGCCAGTGCGATAAAGACCACGTTGATGCCAAACTCGTAGAGGGCTGAAAGAAACAGCGACCCGCTTGCGATGGCGATGCCATAGCCCGCCGCGCACAGGGGCGGCATGAGCGCGGTCGCCACGGCCACGCCGGCGATGAGCGTGGCGGGTTCCTGGTCGCGCGAGTTGCCCAGTCCGCCCGCAAAGCCGCCCGCGAGCGCGACGGCAAGGTCCCACACAGTCGGTGTCGAGTTGTCGATGATGGCGGCCGTGGTGGTGCCAAGGGGCGAGAGCTTAAAGTACAGCGTGGACGTGATTAGACAAAAGACCATCTGCAGCGCGAGGCCGGCAATTGCCTCGACGGCAATCTCGCGGTCGAGCGTGGCGATGCCGTATGCCATGGCAAGGACCGAGCCCATGAGCGGACAGATGAGCATGGCGCCCACGATGGCAATGTCCGAGTCGATATCGAGGCCGATGCTCGCGATCAACATGGCAATGATCAGGATGCATAAGTGCGAGCCAGTCAGGCGCGCCCCGTTTACAAAGCGCTTGCGAATCACGTGATAGGGCGCGCGCCCTCGCGTATGTTGAACGCCTGCTTAAGGAAACGGGTGGCATTCTCCATGGCCTCGCTGTGTGCAGGGCGTATACCGTGACGACGATGATGACGCTCGCGCAGCCGCTTGATCTGTTGTTTGTCGAGTTCCATGCTTACCTCGTTTAGCTTCTGAGCCGCTTCTTGCGTCTGTCGTCTTTACTCTACACCGCGTTAGGCGAGGTGTCAGACAAGGTTTGTTGACCTGGAAGTCAGGACAATCGACATGGCTAAAACGCCGTGAGGATCATAAGAGTCAAATAGACAAAAAAGCGCGGGGCCGGTTTGATTCCGACCCCGCGCTCTGCGCTGGTGCGTTGTTGTTCGGCCTACCCCAGCAGGCTCAGACCAACAGAGACAAACGACAGGATAACGCCGACGATGGACTCGCCGCCGAGCAGGCCGCTGGCGACGACCAGGCCCTGCTCCTGGAAGGCGGCATCCTTGGAGGCCTTCTCCTCGTCCGAAAGACCGGCAGCGGCGTCGCGGTGAGCGGCCCACTTGTCGTAGGCGAGCTTGACGCAGGAGCCCAGGAAGGCCGTGAGCGACATGTAGAACGGCAGGTACACGCCCAGGCCGATCATCATGGCCGGAATGCCGAGCCAGTACATGACGATGCCGGCGATAAAGCCGCCTGCGAACCACGGCACGCTCGGGATGCCCGAGACCATGGTGGCGACGACGCTTGCCTGCGCGGCCACAAAGCTCTTGTCGGGGCCGAAAGCATCCGGACCATAGGCGGTGACGAGCGCGACCATGACGGCAGCGGCGACCAGGGCGCCCACGATGCCGCCGATGGCCTGGCCGATCCACTGCGCACGCGGATTGGTGCCCAGCACGGCGCCGGCCTTAAAGTCGTTCATGACGTCGCCCGCAAGGCCGCATGCCACGGCCACGATGCCGGCGATAAAGAACAGCTTGACCTGGGCGATCTGTGCGAAGGCAGCCACGATGAGCATGACGATGAGGCCGAAGATCTCCATGGGGTCGATGCCCGTCTGGCCGCAGCTCTGCGCGCTCATGATGGTGGTGACAAAGGTGAACAGCGTGACGATGACGGCCGGGACGGGGCCAAGGTCGAGCGCGATGGCGACGATCACGGCGATGGCGGCAGTACCCAGGCCGATGATGCCGGCGTCGAGCTTAAGCGAGCCCGAGATGAGCGACTGCTCGTCGGTGTCGCTGGAGCTGTCGGCGGCGAGGCCGCGGGCGATGCCGGCGACCTGCGGCAGGATGTCCTTGAGGACGACGGCGACGCCAAAGCCCATCATGAGGCCCATGCCGAGCGATTTGACGATGCCCTGCGCAGTCACAACGTCGAATAGACCGGCAGCGGTGCCGCCCACGATGATGCCAAAGTTACCTAGCAGCGCGCCGGCAAACCAGAAGGCAACCGGGGCGAAGCCAACCAAAAAGCCGATGGAGAGCAGCATGGGCGAGTTATAGATGGCAAAGGTCACGCCGGGGATATTGAGCGTGCACAGCATGCTGGGCACCACGCCCAGAGCGTCGCGAAGCACGCTGTAGATGCCTGCGATGGCCATGGAGCCAAAGAGCTGCTTGCCGGTCTTGCCGCCGGCCTCGGTGGCGCGCAGTGTCTGAGCTGCGGCATTGCCGGTGGGAAACTCCAGCGCGGCGTCCACGATAAAGTGGCGGTGGATGAGCGCCGTTGCCAGCAGGCCCAAGATGGTGCCGGCGAGTGCCACGATAAACATGTCGAGCCAGCTGATCTGGTCGGCATAGCCCAGCATCCAGGCGCCCGGGATGGTAAACGCCAGGCCGCCGGCGACCATGGCGCCCGCGGACATGATGGTGTGGGTGACGTTGGCCTCGTTGAGGCTGGCGTTGCCCATGAGCTTCAGGAAGAACAGCGAGATGACGGCAGCGAAAATAATCGGCCAGGGGAGTGCACCCATCTTGAGGGCCGTGTAGGCCGAGCTTGCCGTGATGATCACGCAGCCAAGGACGCCGATGACGACGCCGCGCAGCGTGAGTTGCCCGCGCATCGAAGCGCGGTTCGAGGGATTGCTCATATAAAACTCCTTTGCGTATATCCGCTTCCCCCGGGAGCGCCGTTACGGATACGGCGCGGGAAGTCGGGTTACCAAGGGCCGCCGCGTGAGCTCGCAAACGACCGCGCACCAGTATAGCGGCACGGCAGCTAATTTGGGACTGGGCTTTTTTAGCTATCCCAAGCGAAGCCGAAGGATGATTATTCTGGGACGGGATAATAATCATCGAGACGCAATGATTTTTAAATCCCCGTCCCAGAATAATCATCGGGATATACTGCTGGGCA
>JAQEDJ010000020.1 GCA_027669525.1 Coriobacteriaceae bacterium AM48-5
CGCCCGCGCGGGCCGCAGGGCATGGGGATGATCCTGCGTCCCCGCGCGGGCGCCCCCGGGTTATCCAACCTCTTCGATAGGAGCTTTTCCCATATGGCAGACATCGCATTCGAGAAGGACCTCTCCGTCGCCGAGACCGGCATAGAGGGCCTGATGGTCGTCGACCTCGCCGTCCACGGCGACTCGCGCGGCTGGTTCAAGGAGAACTGGCAGCGCGCCAAGATGTGCGCCCTGGGCATCCCGGACCTCCGCGTCGTCCAGAACAACGTCTCCTACAACGAGAAGAGGGGCGTCACCCGCGGCATCCACGCCGAGCCCTGGGACAAGTTCATCTCCGTGGCCCGCGGCTCGGTCTTCGGCGCCTGGGTGGACCTGCGCGAGGGCAGTGAGACCTTCGGCAAGGTGTTCACGACCGTCCTGGACCCCTCCAAGGCCATCTACGTCCCGCGCGGCGTTGGCAACTCCTTCCAGGCCCTGGAGGACGGCACCGCCTACACCTACCTGGTGGACGCCCACTGGTCGCTCGAGCTCAAGAGGACCTACACGTTCGTGAACCTCGCCGATCCCGAGCTCGCCATCGAGTGGCCCATCCCGCTGGAGGAGGCCACCGTATCCGAGGCCGACCTCAACCACCCGATGCTCAGGGACGTCGTCCCGATGGCGCCGAAACGCACGCTCGTCACCGGCTGCAACGGCCAGCTGGGCCATGCGGTGCGCGCGCTCGCCGAGGGGCGCGGCATCGCCAAGGACTTCGACTTCTGCGACATCGACACCTTCGACATGTCCGACCCGGAGGCATACGCACAGTACGACTGGTCGCTCTACGGCACCGTGATCAACTGCGGCGCCTACACGGCCGTGGACAGGGCCGAGACCCCCGAGGGCCGCGTGACCGCCTGGAAGGCCAACGCGACGGGGCCCGCGCTGCTCGCCCGCACCTGCGCCGGGCACGGGATCACGCTCGTCCACGTGTCCTCCGACTACGTCTTCGACGGCACGGCCGAGGTGCACACCGAGGACGAGCCGTTCTCCCCGCTGTCCGTCTACGGCCAGACCAAGGCCGCCGGCGACATCGCCGTGGCGGGGTGCCGCGCCACTACATCATGCGCAGCTCCTGGGTCATCGGCGAGGGCCACAACTTCGTCAAGACCATGATGGCGCTCTCCGACCGCGTCGCCGACCCCGAGGACGGGCTTGCGCAGGTCACCGTCGTCGACGACCAGCTGGGCCGCCTGACCTTTACGCGCGACATGGCCGAGGCCATCTTCCACGTGCTGGACGCGAAGGCCCCCTACGGCACCTACGACTGCACCGGCTCCGGCGCCGTCAAGTCATGGGCCGATATCGCCCGCGCCGTCTTCGAGGCCGCCAACGGTAACGGCGACAGGGTCGTGCCAGTATCGACCGCCGACTACTACGCGAGTGCCGAGGGCCCCATCGCCCCGCGCCCGGTCCACTCCGCGCTCGACCTGTCCAGGCTCGAGTCGGTCGGGTTCCACATGCCCGACTGGGAGGAAGGGCTTTCCTGCTATTTGAATCAAATCGAAGATTGGAGTGCCCGTGGTTAAAGTACTTCAGGTTACCTCGAAACTGTTCAGGGGTGGCGCGGAGGCATTCATCATGAACGTCTACCGCAATATCTGCCGCACTCAGGTGCAGTTCGACTTTCTCGTCTTCCACACCCCCCGCGAATACTACGAGGATGAGGTCGAGAGCCTTGGCGGGCATGTGTACCACGTGCCCATCATGGAGGGCGCGAACCTGCTGCGCCGCAAGCGGATGTTGGACGCCTTCTTTGACGAGCATCACGACTACGCCGCCGTGCACTGCCATATGGCTGCGCTCGGGCGCGACGTCCTGCGCTCGGCGGGCGAGCACGGCGTCGGGCGACTATTCTCACACTCGCACATCGCCGATTTCGAGCGCACCCCGCGCAATATCGTGAAGCAGGCTTTCCAGAAGGGTTTCGGCGAGTATGCGACCAAGCGGCTGGCCTGTTCGAGGACCGCGGGGGAGTTCATGTATCCAGGCAAAGATTTTGAGGTAGTGAACAACGGCATCGACGTGGCGCGGTTCGCCTTCGACGCCGCACGAAGGGACGCTTTCAGGGGTTCGTACGGGTTTTCGGAGGAAGACATCCTGGTTGGCCATGTCGGACGCTTCGAACTGATGAAGAATCATGCCTTCCTCATCGATGCTTTTGCCGCCCTCGCCCGTATTGACGAGCATGCGTTTCTCGTCCTTGCGGGGGACGGCTCACTGCGCGAGAACGTCGAGAGGAGGGCAGGTGATCTCGGGCTTTCCGAGCGCGTGTGCTTCTTAGGACTGCTCGACGATATGCCCTCGTTCTACGATGGGGTTGATTGCTTCGCCATGCCTTCGTTGTCTGAGGGACTGCCGTTTTCGGCGGTGGAGGCGCAGTGCTCCGGGTTGCCGTGCGTGCTTTCGGACAGGATTACCGACGAGGTGGCCATTACCGACTTGGTGGAGTATCTGCCGCTGGAGGCGGGGGCCGAGGCCTGGGCCGACTGCATTGAGCGCGCGCTTGGATACTCGAGCGGTATGCGCAAGGGCTACGCGGGAGTCGTGGCGGATGAGGGGTTTGATATTCACGGGACTGTCGCGCAGCTTGCTGCGCTATACATGGGACGGGGGTAGTTTTGTCTTCCGTTGCTTTAAAGGTCGGATACAGAGCGAAGGATGCTGGACGTCCTAAGATTCTTGCGCGTGAGGCGTTTCAAGTCATCTTGCTTGTCATCCTTATCGCCTCGCCCATGCTTGATGGTTTCATCAAGGCGTTTTCGTATGCTGACGAGCTCGCCGCCATTCTTCTCGTTGGATGGGGGCTTTTTAGAAAAGACAAGATTGTGCTTAACGGAGGGGAGCGTATCGGCATTTTGGCCGTCGCTTTGCTGCTTGCGCTCGGACTTGCTTCAAACTTCGTTACAGGCTATCAGCAAAGTAAGTTTGCTATTGCCGTAGATGCGTTCACATGCTTCAAGGTTTTCGCGGCATATTATGGAGCGCTGCAGGTCGTATATGGTGAGGAGAGGATTCTTTCGCTTGCGATCGGTGTTGTGAAACTGCTTATAGCCGCCGCCCTTTTCGGCTACGCACTCCATCTTTCGGGGGTTGTGCCGATGGGGAGTGACCGACATTTCATGGGTGTGTCTTGCTATCGCTTCGTGTTCGGACATACCACAGAGCTCGCAGCGTATTGTGTCGGCATCTCCGCTCTCTTGATGACCGATGCGAAAAAGAACAAGGTATGGATTATCCTCGACATTTTGCTCTTGCTTTCGACTATGAGGCGAAAGCCGTCGGAATCGCCTTCGTCATCGGCTTCTTTCTGGTTAGGGGGTTGGTGATGCGCGGGGACAAGAAGCCCACAGTATTCTTGTACCTGATTCTCGTAGTTGGTGTATTGTTCTTGGGCGCTGATCAGCTGCAGTTCTATTTTGGGGATACGACGTCGGCCAGGTATCTTCTTCAGTCCACTTCTATGCAGATTGCGCAGAGTTTGTTTCCCTTTGGCTCGGGTTTCGGCACGTACGCTAGCTATATGTCGGGCGAGTATTACTCGCCTCTTTATTATCTATATGGCTTTCCGGCGTCTATGGCTTGAGCCAGATTACCACGCTTTCGTTAGCGACAGCTTCTGGCCTACGGTCATCGGGCAGTTTGGTTTTTTCGGGCTTGCGCTTTTCACCCTGCTCATCGGGACGTTCTTCTATTCGTTCATATCGAGGTCAAGGTCTCATCGGGTTCCTGTCGGTGCATACGTGATTATTCCTCTCTATTACATGATATTGAGTACGGCTGACGCTTCCTTCTTTAATTTTTATGGGCCTTTTTACGCTATGGTGATGGCGATTGTGTCGACAGATTTTCCTTCAAAGTCAGAGAGTAGGACAGAGGGATTTAAACGCAACTACGAAATGAAAGACAACGGATGAATATGGAAATCGACTTTGTAATTCCATGGGTGGATGACTCGGATTCAGAATGGCTCTCGGAGAGGAATAGGTACGAGGGACCGTCGGATTCGGCTTCTGCTCACGGACAGGACAAGCGATATCGGGATTGGGGCCTACTTCGGTACTTCTTTCGCAGTGTCGCTTTGAACGCACCTTGGGTCCGCAAGGTTCATTTCTTGACCTATGGGCATCTTCCTAAGTGGCTCGACACTTCGAATCCAAAACTTCATATCGTGAAGCATGAAGATTACATCCCCCATGAGTACCTTCCCACCTTCAATTCCAACGTCATCGAACTTAACGCAAACCGAATCGAGAGTTTGGCGGAGCAGTTTGTTTTGTTCAACGATGATTTGATCGTTCTAAATCGTACAAGCGAGGACGATTATTTCCATAAGGGATTGCCGAGGGCGACCGCCGTATTAAGTGCCGGTGGTCTCGCCCGAGGGGACGAGTTCTATGTTCCTTTTAACGTTGCGAGCGTCCTTAGCACTCATTTTGTGCCGTTGAATTGCGTCAGGAGTCATCCGCTGAAATGGCTCAGCCCCGCATATGGGACGATGGCCCTGAGAACGGTACTCATGCTTGCATTTCCATCGTTTAAGGGATTTTATGAACCGCACCTCTGCAATTCTTTCTTGAAATCAACCTTCGATGAGGTTTGGGCTGAAGAGAAGGATGAGCTGGAGAGAACTTCCTCACATCGATTCAGGCAGGCTACCGATATATCGAACTGGCTTATGAAAGATTGGCAGTGCGCAAAAGGCGACTTTTATCCGCGGCCCATCTCATTTGGAAAGAGTTTTAATTTAGGAATTGACTTCGATTCAACCTGGAAGAGGCTGAATCGTATCTTCGCGGGCGCAAGGGAAAGGTCGTCTGTCTCAATGACGGCGACCTCACGCCGGAGCAGTACGAGACTGCGCGGACGAGAATTCTCGCCTGCCTTGACGAACTTTTCCCCGAAAAATGTGAATTCGAGCTTTAGGGGCAGACGATGCACATAATCAAAGAGGCTGCTAAGGCCCTGGTCGCAAAGCTTGGCTTCCAAACGAATAGACGTATCGTCGTCTTCGAGTCCGACGATTGGGGTGCCGTGAGGGTCCCGGATTCCGATGCACTTGCGGCATTTGAGAATCGCTTCCCCTCTTTCAGGCTCGATCACTACCAATCTTTTGACGGCTTGGAGAAGAAGGCTGACGTAAGCGCCCTCTCTTCTTTGCTGCGTGAGAATGCGGTGCGATTTCGGGCTTCCGCGCCAGTGTTCACGTTGAACTTCGCAACCGCCAACCCTGATTTCAATCGATGCGTTCCTGGTAACGCTGATGTGGCGCACTTTGGATTTGAGCCAATAGATAAAACCTACCGAACCTATGACGGAGACGAGGGAGTACTCGATTTCGTTCGGCTGGGCTGCGGTGAAACAGCACTGCATCCGCAGCTCCACGGACGAGAGCATCTCAACGCTACGGCATGGCTCACCGATGCGGCCACCGACCTGTGGTGGAATATGCCTGTAGCTTGAGAATGGTAGGGCTGGACGATGCCTTCTACAATGGGATTGACGCTCTCAACAATGGAAACACTCTGATTGACGTGCACGGATACCTTGAAGACGCGGTCGCGATTTTCAAACGCCTTTTTGGCTTCGCCCCCAGGAGCTTCATCCCACCATGCTATGTCGCCAACAAGGAATGTGAGCTCATCGCCGCTGAGCTGGGCATCGAGACGATCCAATCATCGCCGAAGAGGAATGTTCCGAAAGGGAACGACTCCTATTCGAGGAGGATTAATGTTTTCGGACGCTCCAACGTACCTGGGCAGTGCCGCTTAATCCGCAATGTGCAGTTCGAGCCCTCGCGTTCTATGTTTCAAGGCAAGAGCGTCGACGAGTGCGTCGACGCTGCTTTCGCCGAAATCGAGACGGCTTTCAGGCGTAGGCAGCCAGCGGTGGTATGCACCCATCGCGTCAACTACACTTCACGCGTGGATGAGAGGCATCGTGCGTTCTCGCTCGAGGCCCTCGACGGGCTTCTGCAGGAGTTGGCGACGCGGTACCCGGACTGCGAGTTCATGACGTCCGACGAATTGGGACGGGCGATTCTTTCTGGAGGTGTTATAGATCGATGACTTGTGAAAGACACATCGACTTCCCCAAGGGGTGGCGTATTCTGGTCGTAGGCGGCGATCACCACAACACCCTGGCGAGTCTGAGGAGCCTCGGAAGAGATGGGGTCCCGTTCGACTTGCTTCTTCATTCGGGTATGAAAAGCGCCGACGGGCTCATGGTACCGTCCTCGAAGTATTGTCCCAAGAACTTCGAGCTTGTCGATAACAGCGTAGAGGCCATCTCGGAAGGTTATCGGTCCTGGCTTACAGACAAAGACCCAAGATTGTGCATCGTTCTCGCCAGCTCGGATCTTTCCGCCTACGTCGCCGACCGCGAGCTTGCCCCGAAAGGCATCGTCACGTATTCGTTTTCAGGCGAGCCCGGCAGGGTTGCGGGATTGATGGACAAGTACGAGCAGTATGTTTGGGCGCAAGCGCACGGCGTGCCCATGGCGCGTTCGGTCATCGTTACGAGTCGTGATCACGCGGCGGCCGGGCTCAGCTTTCCCCTCATATTGAAGCCGCTCGTGAGCGCGTTCGGCGAGAAGACCGACATCGCGATTGTGGACTCCCCGGATTCCTACGCCGCTGCCGTCACCCGCCTATTCGCGGACGGCTACGAGCGACTCTTGGTCCAGGAGGTCGTGGACTTCGACTACGAGGCCGTGGCCTCGGGCTGCATCTTCCTGTCGGATGGAAAGGAATCGCACATAACGCTGCGAAAAGAGCTCACGTTCCCAAGGAAGGCCGGCAACGTCGCCATCGGGTGTTCCGAGGCGGCTCCCGAGATGGAAAAGCTCCTCGAAAAAGTAATCGGCGAGCTCTCGAGCGAGGGCTTCAGGGGCATGTTCGACATCGAGGTCTTCGCCACCAGGGATGGGGCGGTCCTAAACGAGATCAACTTCAGGCAGAGCGGGAACATGTTCGCCTGTCTCGACGGCGGTATGTCACTGCCGCTTCTTTGGGCCCTCGACGCGGCGGGGGAGGAGATTCGCCCTCCCGAGCCATTCGGTGGGCGGTTGAGGATTGTCGCCGAGCCACAACTGGTCTCGGGTGTTACCCACAGGCAGATAGCGTCGGCGCAGCGATTGCCGCCATGGCGGGGGCAGATAGCTTCGCCTTGCGCGCGAAAGACGACAAGGCGCCGTCTCGGCGGTTTTTCCTCGGTGGCTTCGCGGCCAAGCTTTCCAAGGCGCTACGCAAGAAGGGGCGTTGATGGTCGGTAGGGTGAAATCGCTGCTGGGCCGGCTCAAAGGCAACGAGTTTTGGCTGAAGCTCGCCAAGAACGTCTCTACGATTGTGGTGGGGCAGGGGGGCGCCTCTGCGCTCAACATGGTCACGACGTTCTTGTCCGCCGGGTTCCTCGGGGCCGCAGGCTACGGTTCATTGATGATCGGCCAGACGTTCATGCAGGCCGTGGACGCGTTCCTCAACTTCCAGTCTTGGCAGGGAGTGATTCGCTATGGGTCGATTTGCCAGGAGCGAAGGGACGACGCCGGACTCGCCGCGACCATAAAGGCTGGTTTCTTCGTCGACATCGCCTCCGCCCTCATGGGGTGCGCGGTCGCTTTCGCGATTGTTCCGCTCGTCTCAAGCTTGCTCGGGTGGGATGACGTCTCCACGCTCGCCGCGACGATATTCTGCTTCGAGATTGCTGTGCATGTCGAGGGCACGCCGACCGGAGTGCTGAGCTTTTTGACAAGTTCAAATATGTCGCCATCCATGCGGTCGCAGTGGCGGCGCTGAAGCTCGTCCTCGCCGCGGCAGTGTTCTACGCTGTTGGCCCGAATGTCGCTGCGATTGCGTTTGCCTACTGCGCGGCGGACGTCCTAAAGAGTGTGTCGTTGTTCGCTATCGCGCTCTTCGTTGTCGGTAAGCATGTCGGCCTGAAGGGCGTGGCTGCTGCCAGGAGGCGCGACCTCCCTGAGGGCTTCTTCTCTTTCACAATGTGGTCGAACCTGGCTGCGACCGCCGACGCGCCAATCCAGTACTTCGACGTATTCTTCCTATCCATGCTTTCCAGCGAGGTTGTTGGTGTGTTCAAGTTCTTCAAGCAGCTGCTCTCGGCTTTCACCCTACTCTCGACGCCGGTGCAGCAGGCAATCATGCCTCAGCTCGCAGAGCTGATAGCCAAGGGGCAGGACGACCAGGCTTTTGTCGTTGTGAAGAAAATCGAGCGCATGGTCTTCAAGGTCGTTGCGCCTTGCGCGGCCTTGGCAATCATTGCGGTTCCGCCCGCTCTCTCGTTTTTCATGGATCCAGTCTACGGAGGCTACTGGCACTTGTTCGCCACCCTTGCGGCGCTGACTGTCGTTAGCATCACCTTCTCGGCGCTACACCCATGCTTTACAGCCTACGGGCTGTCGAAGCAGTCTGCGGGGATAACGCTTCTGGCCAACGTAATCTACCTCATCGCCTGCTACCTTCTTCTGGGCGCTATCGACATCATGGCGATTCCGCTGGCCATGGGCGTCCAGTATGCATTGACGATCGGCCTTAAATCCTTGTTTATCAAGAAGATCGTTCTTGCCTAGACCTTTGGCCCGTCGATGAAAGATGCAATTCTCCTTGAAGGCTCGGCGCAGCTCATACGCGTCGAGCCTTTTCTAGCGGCTTTCTAGCACCCACTTCTGCGCCGTAGTGCCGTTTGACCGGTACAGCTGGACGTTGGTCCCGGGGGCGGACTTGCCGCCCGCGGCGTCGAGCACGCACGAGGGGTTCTTCGCCGAGGCGATTGTCACGGTGCCGTCCGCGTTGTCGGAGATTGCCAGCGCTGGGCGCCGTCCCGTTGCGCGTGAATTGCTGGACGTTGCCCCGGGCCGGGCCGAGCCGCCCTGGACGTCGAGCGCCAGCCCCGATTTCGCGTTGGTTATCTCGTAAGCACCGGCATGCGCGTCGTATCGGAAGCGAAGTACCTGGGCGGAGGTCCCGTTCGTCGACCAGAGCTGGACGTTTGCGCCGGGGTCGAGCGAGCCTGATGCCACGTCGAGCGAGGCATCGCCGGGCAGGGCGCTTTTGACGGTGAAGTAGCCGTCGAATTCGGTTGGTTTTGGAATGGGTTTTGTCTCGGGATACTCAGCCTCGAAGTCGAACTTCGCTGACCACTGGTAGCTCGAGGCCGTCGTGACATTAGACGTCACCGTGAGTGTTACGCCGTTGGAGGCCACGCTCCATTCCCTCTGGTTCATATCGTACGCAACGAGCGCGTTTTGTATTCCCGAGATGCTCGGCGGGAAGGTTCCGTTGTCAGCATCTATGGAAAAGCTCTCTTCCTTGGCATCCAAGTGCTGCTGAATGCGGTCGGCATACTTCTCGGCCCATTCATTGGCCTTGCCGTTTCGCACAAAGTAATTGTTGGACAGATCGGTCGAGCGGTAGGCGTAGTCATCCTTTTGGTAGTTTGCCGTGTGGTCGGAGTGGGCGATTGCCATGAGCTCGTCGGTCAGGCCAAAGTACAGATGGCGCTGGTCCAGGTCTCCGTACCAGTTGTCGCTGGTGTCGTCCCAGGTTAGGTCCATCTGGCACCATTTGCCGTCGATCTTTACGGCGTTCCAGGTGTGGCCGTTGCCGGTGATGCGGCCGTTGGCGATGCCCGCGGTGTCAAGGAGCTTGGAGTAGATGCGCTGGTAGCTCTCGCAGGTGCCCTGGTGGCGCGTGAGGCCGCTTTCGGCCGAGCACCAGTTAAGGCTGTGGTCGTACTCCAGCTGGTCGAGCGTCCAGTCGTGGAGCCACAGCGCCATGTCATATTCCGAGCCGTCTGTCTGTTGCCTGCATAGGTCCACGGCGTTGTTGACGATCTGCGTGACGCTCGGGCGGGCGGCGTCGTTTACGGTCACCTCCGCCGTGGTGCGCAGGTAGTAGATCCCCTTGTCGTTTTGGGGGTCGTTTATGTCGTTGTCCATAAAGTAGAAGTAGATGCGGTACGTGCCCGATGCCGTGAAGTCGAAGGTAAAGTCGTGGCCCGCGGTGCCCAGGCTGTGGTAGCTGGCCCATGCCGGGCGCGACGGGTCGCAGACGCTTTCCTGGCTGCCGCCGTCCCAATAGGTGGGCACGTCCATGCGCGCCTTGACCTGGGACGAGCCGTTGGTTTGGGTTACGTGGAAGGTCGTCGCGGTGCCCGCGGGGGCGTCGTTCCACGAGACGGTGAGGTGACGCCGTTTTGGGTTGCCGTGGCGGAGTGGGCGTAGGTGGTTTGTGCCGTGGTGGAGATGGCCTCGGGCTTGCCGTTGGTTTGGGCACGGAGGGATGGGGTGGGGGTGCCGGTTGCGGCGGTGGTGCCGTCAGCGCTTTCCGTGTTGACTGCGCTGGTGCCGGTGGATGTTGCGGTGCTGTCCTCTACGGTATCTGCTGTCGCATTCGTGTCGGTGCCGTCTTCAGCTTTGGCTGTGTCGCTGCTCGTGGCGTCGGCTTGCGCCTGCTGCCCGGCTGTTGCCTGTGGCTGGATGGCTTCCGCGATGGCTGCCATGGGCATCGTCGAGCTGACCATGGACGTGCACGCGATCGCGCAGAGCAGGTAGTAAAGGGGTCGTTTCATAGCGGAGCCTCTCGGTGAGCAGCCAATAGGGTCCGAAGGCAGCTCCAGGCCAGCACTCCGCACATATTTTGTTGGGGATTATTTTACGGGAACCCCAGTCAACATCAGCGAACTTTCTGGGGAATGTTGGGGAGGGGAGGGGATGCCATAGGAGACGGCTTTGTGGGCGGAACAGCTTTATCAAAATGGCGCATCCGATTTAGCGACTGCTCGAAGCGGTCGTACCGCACGATGCCAGTCCAGTTGTCGGTACTTGAACTCCTCGATCATTCGCTTGGAAATTGCGACTGCATTGTCAACGGTCCCCCCCCCTCGTACCTTGGACATGCAATAGATCGGCATGAGTCAGTTGGCTTAGATGCCCATCCCATACGATAAAGACGCTTCCAATGGATCGCCCAGCTCGTTGGGTAAATTATGGTGGCAGTCGGCCGCGTTCGTATGGAGGCACCCGTCCATCGGGTTGTTGATGCACGCCTCTTTGGGTGCGAACTTCAGAAGGTAGGGGATGTCGTCGTTAGGCATAGTGTGTTCTCCTTTGGGTGATGACGGCTCGGACCGCTTCCTGTGCCCGGGATGCTTGCTGTCGAAGCGGGGGCACACGGAGCCTCGTGTTGGATTGGCGTGGCGTTTGTGGCTGTCTTGTCCGTGTCTCCGGGATGTGCGTTTGGCTTGCCGATGTCCCGCAATTGCTCTAGGTTTTTGTGCGATCTGCCTTCGCTTTATTGTCGCTGCTTTGCACCAATCAAAAACAGCATGATGCTTGCCTGAATCTCAATTAGTTCGGGGTCGGGTTCCATACTGCCGAGGTCCATTAAGTTATAAAGATGCGCTCCGTAGCCAACAACGGTTAAGGTGCTTGGGTTAATACCGCCAGCATCCAAGATTACTTGCGAAGAGCCGAGGATGCTCATGCGATACAGGTCAAATATCTCAGCTGCGATTGCTACATTTTCTGTGCCGGAAACTGATTCGTATGCGCTTTTCTTCAACGGATTTATCGGAGGGTTCAGCGTTCTTGCGAATTGCATAGCAGCAATATTGTTCAAGATGGCAATCTGTCGGTAGGTAAGCTGTTCGGCGAGTTTGATGAGGTGGTTTGCAGTCGGCCTGCTGATCTCTGGATGAAAGAGAATATTTGCATACAGTCTTGCAAGGTAAACTGACTTTTTCTCCTCGTGCTCTCTTTGTGCGGCCAACAATGTGCCTCAAGGAGCTCCTCGCTTGCCGGTCGGCTGTTACTATCTTTAACGAAGAAATTATCGTTTCGAGGGGTCTTTCCCCGGGCGATCTTTTCCTCAATGAGCTCCTTCGCCTTGGCGTATACGGTTCCAACCCTTTCCTCTTCCAATGGCGCGAGGGTACGTTTCTTTATCTCGCTTCCCATGTTTTGAAACATGTGCTCTATGGCTGTTGCCGCGACGCTTCCCGCAGCCGCTCCTTCTGGACCACCAATTGCTGCGCCTATGAGTCCTCCGGCAACTGCGCCTGCGGCGTTGCTGGCATATTCGCCAACGTTGTCAATGATGGTCTTTTTTAATTTCATCTTGTTTCATGGTTTCTTCTCTCTGAAGGGGTGAGGTCACATTTAGGATTTGGGCTATTGTCTAATTGGGGTTCGTAAGGTTTCAAGGATGATGGATGCATGCGTTCTTGGGTATCGATTATCTCGGAAGTGATGACATGTCTGACGTTAAGAAGCAACACTATGTTCCGCAGTTTTATCTTAGGTCGTTTACCGATGATGGTGGTTTTCTTTATGCTGTGAGGCGCGGTACGAATGGGGTTGGATCTGTCTTTAAAACCAGGACGGACGGTGTCTGTGCCGAGAGGTACCTGTACGAGGTCAGGAGACGGGTTCCAAAAGCTGAAGACGCATTTGTTAAAAAAGGTGCAGCAGAACACACGCTCGGTAAGAACGAAAAAATATTAGCGTCGAAGTACGAGTCATTGCTTGGTTGCTTGGATGTCCGAAAGTTTCCGAACCGAGATGTTACGTGTGAGATTCTGGATCATTTGATTTGCTTAATTTCGATGCTGATTGTGAGAAACCCCGTCTATCTAAATGCTGAGAGGGGCAGTGCGGATGACTTTGCCAATCAATTAAAGGCGTCCGGCTTCCTCACTGAGGAGGATCGGACTGCGCTCAAAGCGGAAGGATTTGAGGGCGAATTCAATTCGCTTGTTGAGTTCGTTTTGCAAGGTATTGTTCTTTTTAACTTAACCGATGACACGCCGCTGCTTTCGCTTGTTTCTTTGATGCGTGGGATGGATTGCTGTTTTTGCGTGGCACCTGATGGGTCAGAATTTATAACCTCTTCGTATCCCGTTTTTGCCGAGTGGGCGGATCTGAAAGATGCCGATCCCTATAGCATTTACTTTCCATTGAGCCCTCGCTATGGCGCGGTTTTTAAGCGTAAATCAGATAGCGAACGCTTGGTAAGAATCTCCTCGATCAATAGCTCCATGGTGGATACGCTCAACGATGCGCTCGTTAATGGTAACGATGCGTGGGACTGTCTCATTTCAAGAGACCGCGAGCGTTTGGAGGCAATTACGGTGCTATGAGGTAGTGGCCCATTGTTGACCAGATAACTTCCATTAGCGTTCCGATATGTTATTGATTACCTAATAACGCAGCTGGTCTTTAACCTAACGGGGCATTTGCCTTACAAATTTTTACTGCCAGTTGTTTGATATTCTGTTCTTTAATAAAGAATGACCGTTGGGGGCGTTATGCACGATAAGCCATGGCTTACTCCTGAACAACAGATTGAGCATTTGGAACGTAAAGGCGTAGCGTTCAAATTGATGAACAGACAAGAAGCTCTAAGTTATTTAAAACATAACAATAATTATTTTAGGCTCCGCTCGTATCGGTGCGGTTTTGATAAGGTTGTTGGTGGAGTAAATGATGGCAAGTATATTGGTCTCGATTTTGCCATGCTCCAGGATCTGTCTGTTATCGACTATGAATTGCGGCAAGTCTTACTGCCCATGACAATCGATATTGAGCACTTTGCAAAAGTCGAGCTGTTTGAGAGGCTTGGGCGCGACTCAGTTGATCCTTATGAGATTGTGGAGTACTACCTCAGAAGCAAGAAGGGTTCGCAAAATGATTGCATGTCTGGCGGAAGCGTGACACGTGAGATTGATTCAAGGTTAAACAGCTGCTATATCAATGGTCTTATTTCAGCCTATAGGGAAACTGGCTATCCGGTCTGGGTTTTTACAGAATTAATTACCTTCGGAACCTTTATCGATTTTTGGTTCGCGGTTTCTCACTATCTTCATGATGTGGAATTTAGAACACGCGCCTATGAACTGCAGGCTGTGAAGGGCCTTAGGAATGCCTGCGCGCACAACAACTGCATTATTAATGATCTGAAGTCGGGCAAGCCCAGGTATAACGTTTCGTATGACGTAAGAAATGCTGTGACGGGACTTAAGCTCCAAGATGTGAATGTTAAGGCTAAGCTATCAAACGAGCGTCTACAGCATATTGCGACTACGTTGTACCTTCACAGCACTATGGCTTCAACCGGGGTAAGGGCTAATAAAGGAAAACAGCTGCGCAGGCTAGTTGAAAGAATGTACCGCAATGAGAGCTACTATCTTCGTAATGATCAGATAAGAACCGGTTTCGCATTTATCAGCGGCTTGATTAATGGCTGGTTTGTGAATTAGAAAAAAGTTCTTTTATGGGGACGTGTACATAACTATACTATAGGCTCACAATACAAAGAAGGCTGGTTGTCTTCTTATCGGGGACGCATCCTCTGGGTGTGTCCCCGTTTTTCTTTTCATTGAGTAAGACGGACTGTCTGAATGAGACGGGGAACTCCTCATGAGTTCGGTGCTTATCGTTGCGACCCGATTATTCAATATCCACGTTGGTAGGCTTTTTTGGACATGATTGCTATTACGCGTGGGCACTAGGGCCAGTGTGGGCCCCTGTAAAACCCGATGACTATTATTTCTTAAGTTCTCTTATCCTTAATATGTTGTTTCATCGCGTTGACGTTGATTGAAGGTTGTTGCATATGGTCTTTCAAGGATTTCCTGTTTCCGATCCTCCGGAAAACTGGAAGGAGATGGAGAAGTCCGTTGCGCAGATTCTGTCAGCTTCTGGAATGGATGCTGAGATTCAGAAAACTATTAACTTGGCGCGAGGAGCTGTAACCGTTGACGTTTATGCTCAGCCCAAAAAGAGCCTGTATGGGCCAATTATATGCGAATGTAAATATTGGAACGCAGCTGTTCCTCAGGAAAAGGTGTTTGCATTTAGTCGGGTAGTTGGTGATAGTGGCGCTTCTCTTGGGTTGTTGATTTCGCGATTTGGATTTCAAGAGGGAGCTATTAATGCTGCGCGATATAGCAATATTAAATTGCTTTCATGGCCTGAGTTCATTGAGTATATAAAGCCCTTTTGGCTCTGTGAGACAACAAGGCGTTGTTTGGGCTTTGGGCAGATTTTGCTGAGATATTCGGATCCCCTGGATGTTCCGACTCATCTTATTGGCGATCAAGGGCGTGCGGAATATAAAAAGCTCCTTTCGAAATATCGCGGGCTTGTTCAATTGCTGTCTTTGCTGAATATCGAGGTTATTTCTCAGGTAGAGTATCCTGCAATGTTGCGAGATGGTGACATTGTGTGCGCTGCTGATGCTTTTGTAAGCAACTATGCGGACGTGCTTGCGGCAAGGACTGCGGATCAATTCTTCACTTTCCTTGTCGATACTTGCGATCAGGCAATTAATGAATTTGATAATGTTTTTAACGGATTCGATTTGGATGATACTCCCTATGAAGAAGTTGCTAAATATGCGGACGATTTGATCGAAGCGCTATTCCCAGAAGAACATTCTTCATCCAGAGAATATGGCGAAAACGAAGTCTCGCGTATTAAATTTGAACATCAAAATGCAACGACGGATTTAATTAGATGGATAAGGAAGACGGTAAGGACAACGTGACGCGTAATTTCATTCGCAAATTAACAACCGCATAGCGGAGCACGGCCCGCGCCCCGCTATATAATTTCTAGCCGCTAAACAATTAATTAATAGCGCAGGGGGCGCGGGCCGTGTCCGCGATCGTCGCATCAGTCGACGAGGAGGCGTCCGAACTCGTCGGGGCAAAGTCTGGATTCAACATGGCTAAGGAGGGGCTTTATTGATCTTCAGTAGAGTCCAATGGGTGGTTGCAATGCTCATCGGACAAATGGATAACCGTGAATATGCGTCAATAATATTGATAGGTCTTTTTGCGATTTACCTTCTGGCTAAGGGTAAGTTGTTAAGTGTTGTTAAATCGTTTGCCGATGTTGCCAAACTTGTGCTAAATCCTAAAATTCTGATTCCTGCGCTTATGCTTGTAGCGTACTCCTTGCTTTTGATATATGGTGCGCTTGTTTGCGGGTTTTGGAATACAAGCATCTTGCTCGACACGATTCTTGAGGTTGTATTTGTCGGGTTTCCCTCCATGCTAATTGCGTCCAAGGCCACATCGGTTACTTCTATTAAAAATGAATTGATTGTTCCCGAGGTCGGTTATGGCGCGCTAACGTCTTTCTATATCAACTTGGTTTGTTTCCCGATTCTGGTTGAGGTTGTTCTTCAACTAGTCATTTTGTTTTTGGGTATTGGTTATGCTCTATTTTCATCCAAGCGTGATCCATCCAATCTACGCCTATATGAAAACGCGAGAGCTGTTTTGGGCATCATAATTTTTGTTGCAGCAACGCTTCTGCTCTCAAATACTTGGTTTTCTATGGACTGGGGCGTTGAATTAAGTTCGCTATTTCTTTCAATTTGGTACCCGGTATTTATCATGCCTTATGTTCTTGCCCTTGCTTATTATGCCTCGCTTGAATCGATGTCCATGCGGATTAAAGTTTCGGAAGAGAACCTGCCTACAAAGGAGTTTATTAAGATTGCAATGGCGTTGCTTCCAAACTTTCGATATATCAGGCATTTCAACGGATGGAATGCCCATGAGTATCTAGAGTGTTTAAACCCGTCTGAAAAAGCTTGCTACTTGGGTACTTTTAAGCGCGAGATCGACACGGTCGCCGCTAACGCCAACGCTAAGGTTAAACGGTTTGAATCGGGTAAGGGGAGTAACGGGTTTGATGAAGATGGGATATGGCTTGACTGGACACATCTGGAAGAGATGAAGTCCTTTCTTTGGACAATTGCAAGCTTGGAGAATCGGAGTTGGATGGAATCCGGTGCCTATTCGTCTTTGGATGAGGCGTTTAACTGCTTCTTGCCTAAAGGCTGCAATGGATCGTTGTTGCTTTCTCGCGGAAGGATACATACGTCTGTTGGGTAATCAATTCATCAGGTTTTGTGTTTGCTGCCGGTTCCAGAGACGGTGCTTTTCCTTTTATGAAATACGAGGGCGATCGCTGCCCAATTACTGACGGTGCGGATATGCTCTCTGAGTTTGTTGATGACAGCGGGGATGCTGATACGCGGCTTAAAAACTGGCACTTCAGCTTTTATATCGATAGATCTTACTTGTGATTTCGCTTGAGACTGGATGATTTAACGATGCTTCTCTCTGCGGACCTCGGCGCTCTTTTATTGCGGCATCTGATTGACCTGCATCGATTTCGGTGCCTATTTGTTGCTATCGGTCGACCTCGCAGCGCTGGCGTATGTCGGTCTCGCTCAGATTGGTGATATCGGATTGATGGACCCCGAGTTCTCCCTTAAAGTAATCTTTGTGATGAGCCTTGCGACGGTACGTCCGGCTTGGTACGTGGGAACCGCCGAAAGGCGGTTTTTGCGTTTAAGGGACTGTTTTTGGTAAAGACTTCGTTGCGCTTTTCTGCTTAGAGCGCTCGGTTTTATCGTAGCTTTCGAAAGTATGCGGCAAATTCCGGAACCCCCGAGCACACCACCTTTATCGCACAAAGAAAACGCAGGTAAACGCGTTGTCGTCACTTGGCGTGGTCGACCTGTCCTGATTTTGCCGCATATTTCTGGTTTCAGCCATCTTTGCGGTCGATCGACCGTCAAAACTATTCGTTTAGCAAGACTTTCGAGGATAATCATTTCTAGATTTCGGAATAATTTATAACTAATTCGCAAAAATATATCGATATCTAGTATGATTATCAGCAACTTCCACGCTAGGAGACTGCTGATGGTTCGTATTGTTCAGATCGCGTTGCATGATTTTAAGAATATTGCCTTTGGCGAGATTGCCTTTACGAAATCGAAGCCCGGCTCTGCCTTTGTGCCCGGGGCGGACGTTATAGGCATTTATGGCCAAAATGGCTCCGGCAAGACTTCTGTAATTGAGGCGATTGACCTGGTCAAAACCCTGATGACGGGTGCCGCGTATGACAGGCAGAAAGTTCTCGACTACTTTTATCCCGGCAAAGACTCTTTTTCAATTGACATTGAGTTTAACATTGATACCGCGGATGAATTATTTCTTACGTTCTACACCGTCACTTTTTCGCGTAGAGCAGACTCTGCTTGGATTTCGCACGAAAAAATGGCTGTAAAACAATTTAATATCGATAAAGACAAATGGGGCTCTAAGAGGACTCTCGTGGAGCTTGTTCAAGAGGCCCCCGAGTCTGCCGCGGCGGTTCTGCCCAGAAATCGCTGGTCCCATCTTTTGAACGCGGATCAACAGCTTAAGATGTCGATGTTGGTTTCGCTAGGTGTTCTTCAGCGGGGCAACATGTCCCCCATGCTTTCCATGCAAACTGTAAAATATCTGATCTCGATTTTTGCCTGCGATTTCAATCTTTATATGCAGGAGGAACCTCCGGAGCAATTGCAGATTAATGAGGCGGTGTACGAGCTGCAATCGGCTTCTTTCAAGAGTGCCCATCAAGAGATTCTCACTCCGCTGTATTGCCTGCTCGCCGAGCTTGGGCTTTATTTCCGTTACCGAGTCAATGTGTTTACGACGCTGGCAAATGCAACTTGCAGCTTAAACGTACTTTCGATGGATATTATCGATGACCGCGTGTTTGGCCAGAAGGGTCACCTTTCTGTCAATCTTTTTAAGCCCGCTGTTATTAAGGACGATGATTTCCCAGCCGTTTCGTCTGCGATTAAGCGCGTGAGCGGATTAATTGGCACGCTTGTACCGGGCCTTTCCATCGAGGTTAAAGTCATTGGATCTCAGCTTTTGGATAAGGGCGATTCACCCGCCAAGCAAGTCGAGTTCCTTTCTTGCCGCAATGGGGTCGAGATTCCACTGCGCTGTGAATCTGAGGGCGTAAGAAAACTCATCTCTTTCTCGCTCTGCCTTATGGAAGTCCATTCGTACTCTGACGCATTCCTTGCAATTGACGAGCTCGACTCGGGCGTATTCGAATTCCTCTTGGGGCAGCTTCTTTCCGTGCTTGAGTCGTTTGGCAAGGGGCAGCTCTTGTTTACTGCCCACAACCTACGTGTTCTTGAATTGCTGCCGGCATCAGAGATTCTTCTGACCACTGCAGATCCTGATAATAGGTTTGTTCGCTTTAAGGGTGTTAAGCCCACCAATAACATGCGTGACCAGTACTTGCGCGCGATTAGCCTTGGCGATAGCGGGCAGCGTTTGTACGATTCGACGGACAGGTACTCGATCGACGCCGCGCTCTGCTTGGATGGAGACGAGTAATGGGCGCTACCAAGTTCGTTCTGTTTATCGTCGAAGGCGAAACTGATGAGCTGGCATTGGGTCGTGCTCTTACAAGTTTGTTTGCAAGCGGGGAGCATCCTGGTCCTCGTTTTGGGATTGTGCGCGGCGACATCACATCGGTACATGCTCTCGGTGCAGGAAATCCCGCTTCGATTATTAAGAGGCGGTTGGTTGATGCCGTGAAGGAATTTCTCGCTAAGGACAAGTTGCGTGTCACCGATTTAGACGCCATTGTGCTGTTGTCCGATACCGATGGTGCATTTATCGATGATTCGCTGGTTGTCTTTGATGAAGATGAGCCTCGTTGTTCCTATTTTGAAGATAGAATCGAAACGTCGAACGTCGCCTCGTTGCGTCAGAGAAATCAATGTAAATCTTCTTGTCTTAAGACGTTATCTAGGACGCATGAGCTGACCTGTAATAAAAGGAAGATTCCTTTCAAATCTGCATATATGTCACGCAATCTTGAGCATGCTTTGTCCGATTATTCGGGTAGGGCAACACAGCAGAAAAAGTATGATCTGGCGCGCAAGTTTTCTAAAAAATACGGTACGGACGTTATTGGTTTCTTGGAGCTCCTTACGTTCCTTGCTCCCGTTGGCTCATATCAGGATAGTTGGGTTTATGTCGCGCGGGATAATAACTCTCTTTTGAGGGGTTCCAACATGAAGCAGGCGCTCGAGGCTTTGCCCTCTAGTCCAATCAAAGCTGCCTCCTCCCTCTAAAGATGTTCTTAAAACAGCCTTAAGGATTTTGGACATATGCGTTGGCAGCGTACAATACGCATGTTTTGCATGATTGAAATCTGATGAAGGGGAGGGGTACGCCATGGAGGTGCTGGTTGTTGGCAACACCGCATATGTTGACGATGACTTTTGCGCCAAGGCATTCCCCGGGGACCACGTTAAGGTTGTAGCCGCCAAGGATGCGCGTCGTGATGAGTCGTCGCCCCATGCCTCGTGGAAAGAGCTGCTCCAGCACTTGGAGCAGGCCTACGAGTTCGACCGCGTGGTCTACCTGTCTAATTACCTTACCCCGCATACTGATACCGTGGGCGATATCGAGCTTCTGCGTTCGGTCTTTCGTGCGTGCATGGGGCGCCGGGTTCAGCTGCTGTTTGTAGCCGGGCCCGCGGGCGCTGAGGATGCCACCGATGCCGCAGAACAAACGGGCAAAGGCATTATCGCGCACGCAGCCAACGACCTGTGCCGCTACTACGCTGCTCGCGAGGGCGTTCAGACCAAGATCCTGCGCGTGCCGTTCCTGTATACCGCGTCTGCTGCGTTGGAGGACCCGTTTTTGGTGCCGCTGTTCGACGCGTGCTCAACCGGATCGGTCGCTCTGCAGGGCGCGCAGGATGCGGCGTTTCCCCTGCTGTGTGCCGAGGAGCTTGCGGTGCTGATTCGCCGCATCTTTGATAGCTGGGATGCCTCTTTTGAGACGCTCGACGTTGCCGATAGCTTCCATCACACGGCGGGTGACCTGGGCGAGGCCCTCAAGGTGCTGTTCCCCGGCCTTGCCGTTGCCTATGGCGATTCTGCCGGCTACGCCCTGCCCACGAACGATACCGTTCGCGTGCGTTATGGCTGGTTTCAGCGCTACGACTTGCTGCGCGATCTTTCGACCATTCAAGCGCGTTGGGATGCTGGCCGCTCAAAGAAGGCCAACCCCTTGCGCGCCGCCATCGACCGTATCCAGCTGCGCACGCTGCCTATTAAATGCCTGGAGACGGGCGTTGCCTGGGTTCTGTTCGAGGTGCTGGAGCGTCTATTCTCCCAATCAGCCCAGCTCAATGTGCTCGATTATCGCCTGCTCTACGTCGTGCTCATCGGCACGCTGTATGGCTTGGACTTTGGCTTGGTTGCGGCGCTGTTGGCATCGGTGGGCTTGGCCTTAAGCTACTTTACTCAATACGGCTATACCTTCCAGGGCCTGTTCTATGAGCCGTCCAACTGGCTGCCGTTTATCGCGTACTTTGTGGTGGGTGCCGTGTGCGGCTATGTGCAGCTGCGTAGCAGCGAGGCCATTAGGGTGGAGCGCGACCAAAACGAGCTCGTGCGTAATCGCAATACGTTCCTCACGCAGCTCTACCACGATGCCATCGAGGACAAGCGCACATACAAGCGCCAGATTGTGGGGCGTCAGGATAGCTTTGGCAAGATCTTTGCCGTGACGCAAGAGCTCGACGTGCTCAATCCGCGCGACATCTATCGCAAGTGCTGCGAGCTCATGGGTGAGATTCTCGAAAACGATTCGGTGGCGATCTATCACGTTTCGGGCGGGGCGTTTGCACGTCTGGTGGCGGCGAGTCCCGTGATTGCCGAAGACGCCACGCGCTCGTTTTCGCTTGAGCAGCTTGCGCCCCTTTTGGGCGGCGGGGGTCGTTCGAACCTGTGGGTGAATCGCGAGTTGACGCCGGGGCTGCCCATGTTTGGATACTCGATCGAGCGCGACGGGGCACCCGCCGTGTTGATCTCTGTGCGTCGTGCGGCTCAGAATCAAATGACGCTCTATTACCAAAACCTGTTCCGCATCTTGTGCGGCTTGGTCGAAAGCGCGCTGGGGCGCGCCTTTGACTATGAGGCGGTGGCGCAGGATAAGCGCTGCGTTGACGGCACTTGCGTGCTCAAGCAGGCGGCCTTTGGCCAAGAGCTCGCTGCGGAGCAGGCGTTGGCAGATAGCAAGATGGGGAGCTTTTTGCTCCTGCGCGTGGTGCCGGGCATGGAGCCTGTCGGCGAGCTGGTGGGCGCGATTGGTTCGGCTATCCGCGAGAACGATGCGGCGGGCTTGGTCGACGGCGACGTGCTCTACCTGCTTATGCGTCAGGCAAAGGCGTGCGATCTGCCCATTATCCGCGAGCGTCTGAGCGCAAAGCAGATTGCGGTGGAGCCCGTCGACGGCGAGGACATCGTGGCGCTGTTGCAGCACATCTCTTACACCGGTGACGGTGAGGGGGGTGCCGCTTGATCTCGCTTGTCGTTGCTGCCGTCTTGCTGCTGATTCATGCGCTGGTTTGCCTGGTGCTGTGGACGCTCATGAAGCTGGGCCTGCTGCCGGTGCGCGGGCACATGCTGCCTGTGATAGTGCTGGTGCCGCTGTGGGGCCCGTTGATGGTGGTTCTGCTATCGGTCCGCAGCGCGGTGTTTGGCGAGGGACTGAAAGAGTCTGCGCTGGAGTCGCTGCGCTTCAACGACGACCTGCATCGCAGTATGCCGGTACCGAGTGGTGAGGACGATGCGGGCGTAGTGCCGCTCGAGGAGGCGCTCATCGTCAACGACCCGGCATACCGGCGCCGCCTAATGCTCTCCATACTCACCGAGGAGCCCGACGCGTACTTGGCGCAGCTGCAGTCGGCTAAGCTTAACGACGACGTTGAGGTGGCGCACTATGCCGCGACGGCGGTGGCGCAGATCTCCAAGGAGTCCGACCTTAAACTGCAGCAGCTGGAGCGTGCCTTTAAGACAGACCCGAGCGCGCAAAACCTCAATGTATACTGCGATTTTCTTGGTGAATACTTGAACTCGGGCTTGGCCGAGGGACGCGTGGCTCAGATTCAGCGTCAGCAGTATGCGCGCCTGCTTGCGCGTCGCTGCGAACGCGAGGACGCCCTTGAGCTGCGCATTCGATACGCGACGGCGCTGGCCGATGCCGGACAGATCGACGAGGCGCAGGCCGTGATCGACCAGCTGGTGCTCGACGTGCCCGAGGAGCAGGAGGTTTGGATGCTTTGCCTGCGCCTGGCGGTGATGCGCCACGACGGTGACGAGGTCCACCGTGTGATCGATGCGATCGACAAACAGCATGTGTACTTGAGCGCCGCCAACCGTGAGGAACTGGCTTTTTGGCGCAACGGAGAGGAGGCCCGATGAGCGTGGTGCAACATATTCGCGACCGTGCGGGACATTTTCGCTGGATGGGCCTGCTTGTGGTGTGGGCGGTCTTTATTGCCATGGCGGCCGTGCTGCTGGTGGAGCGCGCCGGCGTACAGTACAGTGCGGGCCAGCATAAGCTGGGGATGCTTGCCGCCAACGATGCGGTGCCGGCTTCCTCGGCAATATTTGGTCAAAAGCCCACGTGCTTGGTTATTACCGACTCGGACCAAGATGGTGTCGAGGACGTCAAAGAGCAGTTCGACCAGATCTTGCTTGACATGAAGATCGCGCACCGCGATGTTGATATTGCCACCGACGGTGCGGACGCGATCCCATCGCTCACGTCGTTTGATCGCGTGATTGTGCTTATGCCCTCGCTTGACGGACTGGGTACGCATCTGACCGACATTATGAGTTGGGTGAGTGCCGGCGGTTCGCTTATGCTGGGCATGACTCCAGATAACTCGAACTACCTGCAGGCTATTGCTTCCAAGCTTGGTATCGAATCGGCCGGATATGACTATGCGACAGCCGAAAGTATCGTTCCGAGCGATGACTTTATGTTGGGCGGAGGAGAGCGCTACGAGTTCTCGGATCCCTTCGATTCTTCGCTTTCGGTTTCATTGCGCGAAACGGCGCACGTATGGGCAAAGACCGGTGACGCGGGCACGCCGCTCATTTGGTCTAACGATTGCGGCAGTGGTCACACCGTGGTGTGCAACATTGGCATCTACGACAAGGTCATGCGTGGGTTCTATGCTTCGGCCATAAGCTTGCTGGGTGATGCCACGGCCTATCCGGTCATCAACAGCGCCGTGTTCTATTTGGACGACTTTCCTAGCCCCGTGCCCTCGGGCGATGGTACTTATATCAAGCGTGACTACGGCCTTTCCATTGCGGATTTTTACACCAAGGTCTGGTGGCCCGATCTGCAAAAGCTCGCGCAAAAATACGGCATTCGCTATACCGGCGTGATGATCGAAAACTACGAGGACGCGGTCAACCAGACCGAGCCTGCGCGCCAGGCCGATACCACGCAGTTTCGCTACTTTGGCGGCATGCTGCTGCAGATGGGCGGAGAGCTGGGCTTTCACGGCTACAACCATCAGCCTCTGGCGCTCTGGGATACCGATTACGGCACGCTGTATGACTACAAGACCTGGAAGAACAAGGAAACGCTCGTCGCATCGCTCAACGAGCTTATCGCCTTCCAAGATGAGGTGTTGCCCAACGCGCACGGCTCGGTTTACGTGCCGCCGTCAAATATCCTTTCGGCCCGTGTGCGCAAGCTTATCGGCACCGACGTTCCGCGCATTAAGACCATCGCCAGTACGTATTTTGAGGATGGCACCGATCTGCCCTACGTTCAGGAGTTTGGCGTGGCGAGCGATGGCATTGTGGAGCAGCCGCGTATTGTCTCGGGCGGCATGGTCGACGATTCCTATATGCGCCTGGCTGCCGTGTCCGAGCTAAACATGCACTATGTGAGCACGCATTTTATGCACCCGGACGACCTGCTCGATCCCGATCGCGGCGCCAAGGAGGGCTGGGAGGTCTACAAGGGCGGCCTGACAGACTACCTGGACTGGCTTAGCAAGTCTGCGCCCGACCTGCGGCGTCAGACCGGTTCGGAATGCTCGGGCGCCATCCAGCGCTTTTCGTCCGTGACGGTGAGCGTGGATACCAGCGCGGATGCCTGGACGCTCAGCCTGGGCAATTTCCACGACGAGGCGTGGCTCATGTTCCGCGCCAACAACGGTGAGCCGGGTGCAGTCACGGGTGGCGAGATTACGCATCTGACGGGCGATCTGTACCTGGTTAAAGCCACGGACAAGACGGTGACCATTGCACGCAAGGAGGGTGGCGACAAATGAGAATCTGCTTGGTACTCGAGGGTTGCTACCCCTATGTGCACGGCGGCGTATCTACCTGGATGCATGGCTATATCCAGGCCATGCCCGAGCACGAGTTTGTGCTGTGGGTGATCGGCGCGCATGCTGCCGACCGCGGCAAGTTTGTCTACGAGCTGCCCGGCAACGTGGTCGAGGTGCACGAGGTGTTCCTGGACGATGCTCTGCGGCTTTCGGGCGAGCAACATGAAGCCAGTTTTAACGACCGCGAGCGCGAGGCGCTACGCCGCCTGGTGTCGCTCTCCAATCCGGACTGGGACGTGCTGTTCGATATCTTTCAGCGCCGTCGCGTGCATCCGCTCTCGTTTTTGCAGAGCCGAACGTTTATGGACATCTTCCGCGACGTGTGCCTGGCCGAGTACCCCTACACGCCCTTTGCCGATGCATTCCACACCATGCGCTCCATGTTGCTTCCCGTGCTCTACCTGTTGGGCAGCGAGGTGCCGGTGGCCGATGTGTACCATGCCATCTCGACCGGCTACGGTGGCCTGCTCGCCTGCCTGGGCTCAAGCGTTCACCATGCGCCGGTGCTGCTGACCGAGCATGGCATCTATACCCGCGAGCGCGAGGAAGAGATCATTCGCGCTGACTGGGTGGTGCCGTCGTTTAAGGATCGCTGGATTCGCTTTTTCTACCTGCTTTCGGAGGAGATCTACCGCCGCGCCTTCCGCGTGACGAGTTTGTTCCATAACGCCCGCAAGACGCAGATCGATATGGGCTGCGATGCAGGTAAATGCCTGGTCATCCCCAACGGCATCCAGTTCGACCGCTTTAAGGACATTCCCTTAAAGCCCGATGACGGCTGGGTGGACATTGGCGCGGTGGTGCGCCTGGCGCCCATCAAGGACGTCAAGACCATGATCTATGCGTTCTTTGAGCTGCACGAGCGCCTGCCAAGGTGCGCCTGCACATTATGGGCGGCGTGGACGACGAGGAGTACGGCGCTGAGTGCCACGCGCTGGTCGATACCCTGGGCGTGCGCGACCTGATCTTTACCGGCCGCGTCAACGTGGTCGAGTACATGGAAAAGCTCGACTTTACCATTTTGACGAGCATCTCCGAGGGCCAGCCGCTCAGCGTGCTGGAGTCGCTTGCAGCGCGCCGTCCCTGCGTGACGACCGAGGTGGGCTGCTGTCGCGAGCTGCTCGAAGGCGCCCCGGGCGACGACTTTGGCGTGGCGGGTTTTGTGACGCCGCCCATGTATCGCAAGGGCTTGGCCGATGCCATGGAGCGCATGTGCGTGAGTCGCGCCCGTCGCATTGAGATGGGGGAGCGCGGGCAGCGTCGCGTTGCCACGTACTTTTTGCACGAGCAGATGCTCGCCAACTATCGCGCGCTGTACGACGAGACGGCGTGTGCGTTTAACCTGCCCAGAGAGGGGGAGTAGCCGGTGGCCGGAATTGGTTTTGAGCTCAAGCGCCTGTTTAGGCGCAAGGGCCTGTTTGCCACGATGCGCGCTTACGGCTACGCCGGCATCGTATGCACGGGCCCCATGCTGCTGGGTGTGCTGCTGCAGGTGGGTATTTTGGTGCTGTGCGGTCTGTGGGGTGTGGGCCGTGCCAACCAGGATCTGCTGGTGTGCATGGTGACCTACGCACTGCTGGCCTCGCTTACGCTCACGAGCTTTTTCTCCATGCCGGTCACGCGCTTTTTGGCTGATATGTTGTTTGCCGAGCGCGAGGATGAGATCCTGCCTCGTTTTGGGGCTCCAATGCTGTCATGCTCGTTGCGGGCACGGTGCTCTACGGTGTCTTTCTGCTGTTCTCGGGCGCACGCTGCTGCAGGGGCTGCTATGCCTGTGGCTGTTCAACATTATGATCGTCAACTGGAACGGCATGAGCTATCTCACGGCCATCAAGGACTATCGAGGCATCCTGTGCAGCTTTGGGGCCGCCATTGGCGTGGCGTGCCTGTGCGCCCTGGCCGCGCTGGCACTGGGGCTGCCGCCGGTCGAGGGCCTGTTGGCATCAGTTGCTCTGGGCTACGGCGTCATGCTCGTTTGGGACGTGGTGCTGCTGTACCGGTATTTTCCGCAGAGTGACCGCAGCCCCTGGCTCTTTTTGCAATGGCTCGATCAGTTTATGCCGCTGGCGCTCACGGGCCTGTTTACCAACCTGGGGCTCTTTGCGCACCTGGTGATTATTTGGGCCGGTCCCATTGGCGTGCAGGTCAAGGGCTTGTTTTATGGCGCGCCCTACCACGATGTGCCGGCGCTCATCGCGTTTTTGACAATCCTGGTCACGTCCGTCAACTTTGTGGTCTCGGTCGAGGTCAATTTCTATCCGCGCTACCGCGACTACTACAGCTTGTTCAACGACGGTGGCGTGGTGGGCGACATTGTGGTGGCCGAGGAGGAAATGCTTGCCACGCTCAATAGCGAACTACGCTTTTGCGCGCTCAAGCAGCTGTTTGTGACGGCGGCGGTCATTTCGCTCGAGACCACAGTGCTCTCGGCCCTGCCGCTGGGCTTTAACAATCTTATGCACGGGTATTTTCGCACGTTATGCGTAGGCTACGGCCTGTATGCCGTGGGCAACACGATCCTGCTTATCTTGCTGTACTTTACCGACTACAAGGGAGCCGTGCTGGCCTCTGGCCTGTTTGCCGGTGTGGCAGGGTTGGCGACTGCCGTGTCGCTGCTTTTGCCGCAGCAGTTTTATGGCTTTGGCTTTTTGTTGGGTGCGGCGGTGTTTTTTATCGTGGCGCTGCTGCGGCTCGATACCTATACCGCCAACTTACCGTATCGTATCCTGAGTCAGCAGCCCATGGTGGCGACCGACAAAACGGGTCGCTTTACGGAGTTGGGCCGCTTGCTCGACCGTGCCGAGCAGCGCTATGAGGAAGGCCGCCATAAGGGTGAGCCGCACGGCGCGTTTGAGCGCACGGTGGTCCGTGTGTATCGCAACCATTGGGGAGGTTCTGATGACCGATAAGTTGATGTCTCGCCGCTGTCTGATCGAGGCGGCTGCCGGCGCGCTGCTGCTTTCGGGCTGCTCATCTCAGGACGAATCCTCGACAAATAAGGTAAAAAAGCAGGACAAGATTAAAAAGGCCGAGGCCTCCGTCCAGTCCAAGCATCTGCGCGATAAGGACGAGCTGTACGAGGTCTATGATGACTCGGGCATTGTGACCATGTATCTGACGGTCTCTCGCGGCAACAGCTCCGAGAACACGGACCATAGCTGGGCCGAGATCAACACGTACTCGGTGTATGACTATGCCGACATGGGCGTGACGCGCTATCAGGTTATGGGCCTGCTGCAGCCGGGCGACGAAGACGGCCCGGTGGCCGGCGAGGTTGGCTATGGCGAGGACGCGCCCAATGCCACCGTGCAGGTGCGCGGCCAGACATCGAGCTCCTACACGCAAAAGAATTACAAGGTGGAGCTCAAAAAAGGCAAGGGCACCTGGCGCCAGCAGCGCGCGATTGCGCTCAACAAGCACATGGGCGAGGGTATGCGTTTTCGCAACAAGATGGCCTACGACCTTATCCGCGGAATTCCCCAGATGATGGGCCTGCGCACGCAGTTTGTGCATCTGTGGGTGTGCGACCAGACCGAAAAGTCCAACGATACCTTTGAGGACTACGGCCTGTTTACGCAGGTGGAGCAGCTCAACAAGACGGCGCTTAAGGCACATGGCCTGGATAAGAGCGGGCACCTGTATAAGGTGAACAGCTTTGATTTCCATCGCTACGAGGACACCATTAAACTTGCCGACGATCCCGACTACAACCAGGCAAGCTTTGAGGGCATGCTCGAGATTAAGGGCGATTCGGACCACACCAGGCTCATCGAGATGCTCGATGCGCTCAACGACGAATCGCAAAAGATCGATGACGTGCTCGACACCTACTTTGATACCGAGAACCTGGTCTATTGGCTGGCGTTTCAGATTCTGACGGGCAACTGCGATACGCAGAACCGTAACTGCTATCTGTATAGCCAGCTCAACTCCAATACGTGGTACATCCTCGATTGGGACAACGACGGTATGCTGCGCAAGCTGGAGCTTTCTCTTGCCGGGTTCTCGGACTATGCGAGCTGGGAGCGCGGCGTAAGCAACTACTGGGGCAACGTGCTATTCAATCGTGCGCTGCGCAGTAAATCGTTCCGCAGTGAGCTCGACCGCGCCGTAAAGGACCTGCGCTCGTATATGACCGAGGCACGCCTGGCCAAGATGATTAAACATTATCGTGAGGTTACCGAATCGCTGGTCTTTGCTTTGCCCGATATCGACAACCTGCCTGTCACCAAGGACGAATACGAGCAGATTGCCGCGGCGATTCCCTCCGAGATCGAGGAGAACTATAAGAGCTTTCGCGAGAGCTATAAAAAGCCCATGCCGTTCTACATTGGCGTGCCGCAGATCGATAACGGTAGCTGCGCATTAACTGGGATGCGTCCTACGACTTTGAGGCGCGCGGCATTCGCTATACCGTGGAGCTGGCGCGCGACTATGCCATCAAGGACGTGTTTTTTAAGGCCGAGGACGTGCTACTGCCCGAGGTGACCTGCGATGCGCCCGATACCGGCCAGTATTTTGTGCGCGTGCGCGCCACCAACTCAGACGGCTATATACAAGATGCGTTTGACTACTATGTGACCGACGACGGCAAGCACTACGGCATGAAGTGTTTTTACGTGCAAGACGGCGGTAAGGTCGTGGAGGACACGTATGAGGAGGGCTAGCGCGCTGCTTGAGCGCTTAGCGGCTCCGCCTGTGCGCGCCACGCAGGAGCGCTATCGCCACGAGCTCAAATATCTCATTAACGAGGGCGAGCACGCCGCGCTTGCCTGCCGCATGGCGCCGGTGTTTAAGCTGGACAAGCATGCGCGGGCGGGTGGCTACACCATTCGCAGCCTGTACTTTGACGACTACTGCAACTCGGCCTACGAGGAAAAAGATGCCGGTATTCTCATGCGCAAAAAGTATCGCGTGCGCATTTATAACGGCAGCGACAAGGTGATTAAGCTCGAGCGCAAAAAGAAGTACGGCAGCTGGATCTACAAGGAGGACGCGTCGCTCACGCGTGGCGAGTTTGAGCAGATTCTGGCTGGCGACTACGACTTTTTGCTGAGGAGCCCCTATCCGGTCTGTCGCGAGTTCTACATCGAGTGCATCTGTAATATGATGCGCCCGCGGACCATCGTGGACTACGAGCGCGAGCCGTGGGTGATGGACGAGGGCACCGTGCGCATTACCTTTGATAGCAACGTGCGTGCGGCGGTGGGGAGCTTTGACATCTTTGACGCGACGTTGCCCGCGTTGTCCGTGTTGGAGCCCGGCAAGCTGGTGATGGAGGTCAAGTTTACCGAATTTTGCCCGCAGCTGGTGCGCGATATGGTGCCGCCAGGTGCGGCCGAGCTTACGGCGGTCTCCAAGTACAGCCTGTGTTACGAAAAGACCGCCTACCTGCGCGGATTTAATTACTGGGAATCGGATTTTGAGAACCGAGGGGATATTTAGACCATGAGCACCAGGGACTTTTTTTAAGAACTCCGTCTTGGAGGCGTTTGGTCAGGTCGACCCTGCCAAGATCGGCCTGTCGCTGCTCGTGGCGCTCGCCATGGGCATCCTGATCTATTACGTGTACAAGCGCTTTTTTACCGGCGTGGTGTATTCGCGCAGTTTTGCCGTAACGCTCGTGGGCATGTGCGTGCTCACCTGCATGGTCACGCTCGCGATTTCGACGAATGTGGTCATCTCGCTTGGTATGGTCGGTGCTCTGTCTATCGTCCGCTACCGTACGGCGGTCAAGGACCCGCTCGACCTGCTGTATCTGTTTTGGTCCATTACCACGGGCATTACGGCGGGAGCCGGTATGTATGCGCTCGTGGGGCTCACGGCGGTGGTGATCGTGGTGATGATTGCCGGCTTTGCGAGCCACCAGGACAAGGCGCGCGTGTACATGATGGTCATCCACTACACGGGTCAGACCACCGGCGACGATATCGTGCGTGCATTTGGGCGCACCAAGTTTTCCGTCAAGTCCAAGACCATGCGCGGTGACAAGGTCGAGATGGCCGTCGAGGTGTTCTCGGACGGTGTGGATATGCCCTATGCCGACGCATCCGCGCGCTCGATGGCGTGGAAGATCTAACGTTGATCCAATACAACGGCGAATATCACGGCTAATTTTGTTCCGGCGTTCTAACGAACGCCGGACCGCTCGACGCTGCTTGCGCTGACGTTTTCTCGACCTGGGTGGGCTGGTCTTGGTTTGGTTTTATGTAAAGGATGGTGCCGCGTGGACGTGCAACAGCTAGAAGAGTCCTGGGCTGCAAGGGCCGGCGCGCGTGAGGCGCGTCTTGTTGCGGCCTCGCACGTGCCGGCGGCGCTGTCGCTGCTGGGGATTGTGCGTCCCAGCGATCGCCTGGTCGTGTTTGCCGATGACTTTGCCGATGCGTTTGCGCGCGGCTTTGATGCCTGCGACGTTGTGCTCGTGGGGGAGCCGTCGGTTGCGGCGTTTGCCGACGCGTCCGAGGGTTTTGCCACCGCGTTTGATGCCGAGGTGCCGCACCTGTGGTGGTTTGTGAATTCAATCGGCGGCTTTGGCCTGCGTGTTCCCGATTTGCGCGCGCTGGGTCGGGCGGCGCGTGAGGCTCATGCGCTGCTGGTTGTGGACAACACCGTGGCGTCGGCTTTTGGCTGCGATTCTCTGCGGCTGGGTGCCGCGCTGTTGCTCGAGGCACTCGACCGTGTGTGTGCCGGCGAAGCTCCGCGCAAGCTCGTCGCCGTCTCGGTGGCGCGCTCGCAGCTCAAGCGCCATCGCGTGGATGCCGCCGCAGAGTGCGCACACGCGTTGCTTGCGGACAGTGGTGCGTCTGCGCTTGGCCTGTCTGCCGAGGAGACCGACGTGCTAGAACGTGGGCTGTCCTCGCTCGATGCTCGCATGCAGGCGCACTTCGATCGCGCCCGTGCACTGGCCGAGTATCTGGCTGCCAACGAGATGGTGCGAAACGTGCGCTATCCCGGGCTGAGCTCGCATCCCGACCATGCGGTTGCAACGGGAATCCTCGAGCACGGCTTTGGCCCGGCAGTTGAGTTTGACCTTATCGAGCGAAGTGCGGGTGAGCTGTTCGACACATTGCCGGGGGAGTTCCGCACGTCGCCCGCCGGCGGCGCAACGACACGCCTTTCGGCCCCACGCGGCAAGCAGAGGGGAACCATCCGCCTCTTCGCCGGCACCGACGACCCCCTGCAGGTGGCCGCCACTCTCGATAACGCCCTTCGCAAGTAGCTAATCGGGGTCTGTGTCACGAAAACGGCCTATTTACTACGTTTAAGCAATAGGGGTCGACCACACCCGCCTATTTTGAAAATTACCAAGCTGTTTACCAGCGGTTTTAATTTCAAAATGTCCGGTATGGTCGTGGGTATTCAACTAAACGTAGTAGATGGGCCCGTTTTGTGGCGCGAGCCTCAACCCGAGGGCGCTGTGGGCTAAAAACCGCCCAAAAGGACTACTCCGCGTTGATGTTGGCGATGAGGGCGTCGGCCTTGGCAGCGATGACGTTGTTGATATCGGCCTGCAGCTCCTCGTAGACTGCTATGGCTCGCTCGCCGGCCGGCGTGAGCGTGGATCCGCGGGCGCCGTCGCGCTCGATGAGTTTGCATCCCAGCTGCCCTTCGGCCTCGTTCACGATGCGCCAGGCCTTAGAATACGCCATGCCCATGCTTTTGGCGGCGCGGTTGAGTGAGTGCTCCCGGGCAATACCCTGCAGCAGCAAGACGCAGCCATGGCCGAACACGCCCGGCAAATCCTTGTCGCACGCTTGAATGACCAACTTTGCCGTCGTCTTGTACTTCATACGCTCCACGTCTCCCCGCTAAAGTGTTTGCTGGGCAAACGCAAAGCCTGCGTCAAACCCTCGTGTGCTCTTTCTAAACCATGCATTGTAGCAGTCAAAGTGCGTTAAGATACTTCCCCAGTATTGGGCGCCCAAGGTTGGGCTGGGTCCTACGAGGCCTGCAGCCGACCGGTCGCATGGAAAAAGGAGAAACATGGCTACGTTCTTTCCCGGTGAGTCCCACACGTTTTCGGAGTATCTGCTGGTCCCTGGTTACTCGTCCTCGCAGTGCATCCCCAACAACGTCTCTCTTAAGACGCCGCTAACCCGCTTTAAACGCGGTGAGAAGCCGGCAATCACCCTGAACATCCCCATGGTTTCCGCCATCATGCAGTCCGTCTCGGGCGTCGACATGGGTGTCGCGCTCGCTACCGAGGGTGGCCTGTCCTTCATTTACGGTTCCCAGGCTCCCGAGTCCGAGGCCGCTATGGTCAAGGCCGTCAAGGATCACAAGGCCGGCTTCGTTCAGTCCGATTCCACGCTGACCCCCGACATGACCATGGAGCAGGTCATCGAGCTCAAGGAGAAGACCGGTCACTCCACCATGCCGGTCACCGACGACGGCACTCCCAAGGGCAAGCTCCTGGGTATCGTCACCAGCCGTGACTATCGCCCCAGCCGCGATGACCACCAGAAGAAGGTCTCCGAGTTCATGACCCCGCGTGAGCAGCTCATCGTGGGCGATAAGAACATCAGCCTCAAGGTTGCCAACGACGTCATCTGGGACAACAAGCTCAACGCTCTGCCTATCGTCGACGACAACGATCACCTTATGGGCATCGTCTTCCGCAAGGACTACGATAGCCACAAGACCAACCCCAACGAGCTGCTCGACGGCGACAAGCGCTACATGGTCGGCGCCGGTATCAACACCCGCGACTATGCCGAGCGTGTGCCGCTGCTCATCGAGGCCGGCGCCGATGTCCTGTGCATCGACTCTTCCGAGGGCTTCAGCGAGTGGCAGAAGCGCACCATCGAGTGGATCCGCGCTAATTACGGCGAGGATGTCAAGGTCGGTGCCGGTAACGTTGTTGACGCCGAGGGCTTCCGCTTCTTGGCCGACTGCGGTGCCGACTTCATCAAGGTCGGTATCGGCGGCGGTTCCATCTGCATTACCCGCGAGACCAAGGGCATCGGCCGTGGCCAGGCCACCGCGCTGATCGATGTCTGCCGCGCTCGCGACGAGTACTACGAGGAGACCGGCGTCTACGTGCCGTGTGCTCCGACGGCGGCATCGTCTACGACTACCACATGACGCTCGCCCTTGCTATGGGTGCCGACTTTATGATGCTGGGTCGCTACTTCGCCCGCTTCGATGAGAGCCCGACCGAGCGCGTCAACGTCAACGGCCAGTACATGAAGGAGTACTGGGGCGAGGGTTCTGCGCGTGCTCGCAACTGGCAGCGCTACGACCTGGGCGGCGCGGCGAAGCTCAGCTTCGTCGAGGGCGTCGACTCCTACGTTCCCTATGCCGGTTCCCTCAAGGACGGCGTGGGCGGCACGCTCTACAAGGTCAAGTCCACGATGTGCAACTGCGGTGCCCTCTCGATCCCCGAGCTCCAGGAAAAGGCACGCCTGACCCTGGTAAGCTCCACCTCCATCGTCGAAGGCGGAGCCCACGACGTTGTAGTCAAAGATTCCCAGCAGAGCGTAACGTATCGATAAGATAAGACCTGCACATAAAGGTTGAGCCTCAACCACGTTATTTAGATAAAGCGAGATGCCTGCAAGTCGCAGGCATCTCGCTTGTCGTATTTGCTATCATCATGCGAGTTAACGATGTGGCGGGGCGTTCTTACCTTTGCTCGCTGCAAGTTCCGCACGAGCCGAAGAGCACTTAATGTGCTCTTCGTGCGAGCAGGACTGTCCGCAGCAGCGAGTAAAGGTAAGAACGCCCCGTCCCAACCCAGCTAACAAAGGAGCTGATATGTGCGATTGCACAGATCATAAGGACGAGATCCCTGCCTACGACGCGCACGCCATTGAGTCCAGGTGGATGAAGGCCTGGGAGGATTCCAACCTCTTTGCCGTCGACACCGACGACAGCAAGCCCAAGAAGTACGTGCTCGAGATGTTCCCGTATCCGTCGGGCGACCTGCACATGGGACACGCGCGCAACTACACCATCGGCGATGCCATGGCCCGTCAGGCCCGCATGCGCGGCTATGACGTGCTGCACCCCATCGGCTTTGACGCCTTTGGCCTGCCCGCCGAGAACGCCGCCATCAAGCACAACACGCAGCTGCCGCCTGGACGTATAAGAACATGGACCAGGCGCTCGCCACGATGAAGCGAATGGGCTTCTCCTACGATCTGGATCGCATGGTCAAGACCTGCAGCCCCGACTACTACCGCTGGGGTCAGTGGATCTTTGAGAAGTTGTGGGAAAAGGGCCTGGTCTACCGCAAGAAGAACCCGGTCAACTGGTGTCCCACTTGCAAGACCGTTCTGGCCAACGAGCAGGTCACCGAGGGTAAGTGCTGGCGCTGCGGCACCGAACCCGAGAAGCGCGACCTTGAGCAGTGGTACTTCAAGATTACCGAGTACTCCCAGGAGCTGCTCGATGATCTGGAGAAGCTCCCCGGCTGGCCCGAGCGCGTCAAGCAGATGCAGGCCAACTGGATCGGTCGCTCCGAGGGCGCCGAGGTCGACTTTACCCTGTGCGACCGGGATGGCGAGCCCATCGAGGGCGACGAGGGCAAGATCACCGTCTTCACCACGCGTGCCGATACGCTCTTTGGCGCCTCCTTCTTTGTCCTGGCTCCCGAGTACGCCGGCCTGCATGAGCTCGTCGAGGGCATGGAGTACGAGGAGGCCGTCACCGAGATCGTCGAGGACTCCAAGCATATCTCTGCCGTCGAGCGTGCCCAGGGCACCCTCGAGAAGCACGGCGCCTTTACGGGCCGCTACGTGGTGAACCCCGTCAATGGCGAGAAGGTCCCCGTGTGGGTTGCCGACTACGTCGTGGCCGACTACGGCACCGGTGCCGTCATGGCCGTTCCCTGCGGCGACCAGCGCGACTTTGAGTTCGCCCGCAAGTACGACCTGCCGATCGTGCCGATCATTCTGGATGATGAGGATCGCGCTGCCGTCGAGGCCAGCGGCGAGACCATCGACACCTTCCATGCCGAGAACGTCGATTGGGATTGCGCCCATGCCGCCGAGGGCACGCTGGTGCAGTCGGGCAAGTACACCGGCATGCGCGGCGGTAAGCACTCCGAGGGCGAGGCTGCCATCGTGGCCGACCTCGAGGCCATGGGCTGCGGCCGTCGCAAGGTCGAGTTCCGCCTGCGCGACTGGCTCATCAGCCGCCAGCGTTATTGGGGCAACCCCATCCCGGCCATCCACTGCGAGCACTGCGGCATCGTACCCGTGCCCGAGGATCAGCTGCCTGTGACGCTGCCCGAGAACCTGGACCTGGGCGCCGGCGAAACCCTCGCCGAGTGCAAGGAGTTCTACGAGACTACCTGCCCGATCTGCGGCCGCCCGGCCAAGCGCGAGACCGATACCATGGATACCTTCACCTGCTCCAGCTGGTATTACCTGCGCTATACCGACCCGCACAACACCGAGCTGCCCTTCTCCCGCGAGGCGGCCGACCGTTGGATGCCCGTCGATAACTACATCGGTGGCATCGAGCACGCTATTCTGCACCTGCTCTACAGCCGCTTCTTTACCAAGGCCCTGCGCGACCTGGGCCTGCTGAGCGTGGACGAGCCCTTCACCAACCTGCTGTGCCAGGGCATGGTCAAGGACGAGAACGGCGACACCATGTCCAAGTCCAAGGGCAACGTCGTGCCCCCGAGCTCGGTCATCGAGCCCTATGGCGCCGACACCATGCGTCTGGCGATCCTGTTTATCGCCCCGCCCGAGAAAGACTTCGACTGGGATCCCAAGGCCGTTGAGGGTGCCAATCGCTTCATCAAGCGCGCCTGGCGTATCGTGTGGCAGCTCGTCCAGTCCGGCGACGCCAACGTGGCCTTTGACAAGTCCGCGCTCGACGAGGTTGCGATGAAGCTCTATCGCGAGCGTCACCGCACCATCGCCAAGTGCACCGAGGACTTTGACCGTGGCCAGTTCAATACCGCCATCTCGGCCGTCATGGAGCTCGTCAACGCGGCGAGCGCCTACCTCAACGCCACTGAGGGCGCTGATCGCGACAAGGCGCTGTGCTACGGCGTGGCTAAGGATATCGTGAGCGTCCTTGCCCCCATCTGCCCGTTCTGGGCCGACGAGCTGTGGCACGAGGCCCTCGGCTGCGAGGCAACGCCTACACCGCCGCCTGGCCCGAGTTCGACCTGGCCGAGTCCATTGAGGACACGGTGCAGATCGTCGTCCAGGTGCTCGGCAAGGTCCGTGGCCGCATCGACGTGGCCCGCGATGCCTCTAACGAGGAAATGCAGCTGCCGCCGAGGCCGCCGTTGCCAAGTGGCTCGAGGGCAAGACGGTCGTCAAGGCCATCTGCGTGCCCGGCAAGCTGGTCAACCTGGTGGTCAAGTAAACGCTGCACGCATAGCTGACGCATAAACGACGAGGGGCGATCCGGCTGGGTTGCCCCCCCGTTTTGTTTTGTCTGCCCAAAGCGCCTGCGGCCAATTGTTCTATTCTTGTGGAGAAGCTGTGGGCACGCTGACCTGCAGATTCGTACTGTGCTTGCACGTTTCCGCAGCTATTGGTATAGTTTGTTTGCAAATGAAGTTGTAATTGAAAGAAGTGGGGTTTCGGCCCCGCTTCTTTTTTGTATGGATGGAGGTGCCGCAATGGTCAAGACCAAGACCGAGCAGGCGATCATCGACGCGCTCGAGGCCGTCGCTCCCCAGCACGATGTCGACATCGTCGACGTTGAGCTCGTGGGTGCCACCAAGGCCCCCTGCGTGCGCGTGCGTATCGAGGGTGCCGAGGGTCAGAGCCTGTCGCTCAACGACGTCACGGCCAATACCAAGTGGGTCGGCGACGTGATTGAGGAGCTCGACCCCATCTCTTCGAGCTATACGCTCGAGGTATCGAGCCCGGGCATGGCGCGCCCGCTGCGCCGTCCGCGCGACTTTGCCCGCTTTGTGGGCGAGGACTGCGAGCTCACCTCCACCGCCACCGAGGGCCGTCGCAAGTACGCCGGCAAGATTGCCGCCGCCACCGAGACCGACGTGGCCCTCGAGCTCGAGGACGGCGAGTCCGTCACCCTCGATTTCTCTGATGTTAAAAAGTGCAAGTTGAAGCCCACCTACGACTTCAAGCCCGCGAAGGAAGGAAAGTAAGATGGCAGCATCCGACATGATGTCCGCCCTGATGGAGCTTTGCCAGGAGAAGCACATCGACCAGCTCTACTTGATCGACCGCCTGGAGCAGTCGCTCGCCAAGAGCTATGCCGAGATCCTGCATCTTGAGTGGGGCGCCAAGGTGACCATCGACCGCACCACCGGCAAGATCTACGTCTACCGCCTGGAGCCGATCGACGATTCCATGGACGAGGAGGGCAACTTCACCGAGTTCGAGGAGATCGACGTCACCCCCAAGAACACGAGCCGCATCGCTGCCCAGCACGCCAAGGCCGAGATCAACGCCATCGTGCGCAACTCCGCCCGAGAGCAGATCTACGAGGAGTTCTCCGGCCGCATCGGTGATCTCATCAGCGGTACCGTGCTGCAGTCCACGCCCGACTTCACGATCGTCAAGATCCGCGAGGGCGTCGAGGCCGAGCTTCCGCACTTCGACCAGCGCCGTTACGAGAACGAGCGCAACGAGCGTCCGATGGGCGAGCGCTACCTGCACAACCAGCACATCAAGGCCGTGATCATCGACGTTCGCGACCCCAACTCCAACCTGCAGCCGGTTCGCGGCGAGCACAGCCGTCCGCCGATTGTCATCTCCCGTACCCACCCCGAGCTCATGCGTCGCCTGTTTGAGCAGGAGGTGCCCGAGATCTATGAGGCACCGTCCAAATCAAGTCGATCGCCCGCGAGCCCGGCCAGCGCTCCAAGGTCGCCGTCCACTCGCTCGATGACCGTCTGGATCCCGTGGGCGCCTGCGTCGGCCCCAAGGCAGCCGTGTTCGCGCTGTCGTGGGCGAGCTCCGTGGCGAGCGCGTCGACGTCATCCTGTGGGATGCCGATCCTGCCGTCTACGTCGCCAACGCCCTTTCGCCTGCTAAGGTCACCCGCGTCCTCATCGACGAGGAGAAGGCCTACGCCGGCGTCATCGTCCCCGACGACCAGCTGTCCCTCGCCATCGGCAAGGAGGGCCAGAACGCCCGCCTCGCCGCGCGCCTGACCGGCTGGCACATCGACATCAAGTCCGAGACGCTTGCCGCCGACATCCTCAAGAACGTTCCCGTTCACGAGGAGCCCGCCGCCGACCTGATCGGTGACGAGGAGGACGAGGACGTCCGTCGCTGCGAGTACGTGTCCGAGGACGGCATCCAGTGCCGCAACCAGGCCCGTCCCGGCTCCCGTTTCTGCGGTGTCCACGACACCGACGCCTTCGATGATGCGGAGGACCTGATCTAGCGCGCGGTCGCGCCGGGCGGGTCCCGGCGCGTCTCCCACGCTCGTTCAGTCTCTAGGCACCCAAGGTGCCAGAAAGGGTAGGTGAAGTCATATGGCAAAAGTCCGTGTGTCCACCCTGGCCAAAGAGTTCGGCATGACCTCCAAGGAACTGATGGGTCATCTCGCCGATATGAAGATTCCCGCTAAGTCCGCTTCCTCCACCTTGGAGGACGCCTATGTCGCCATGGTCCGCAAGCAGCTCGCCTCGGTGATCGAGGCCCGCGCTCAGGAAGTCGAGGCCGCCAAGCAGGCCGAGGAGCAGGCAGCTGCCGCCGAGGAGGCCGCACGCGCCGCCGAGGCCGAGCCGTGAGCGCATCGCCGCCGAGAAGGCACGTGAGGAGGAACGCCGCCAGTTTGCCGCAGCCCAGGCTGCCCGAGGAGGCTGCCCGCGCCGAGCCGAGG
>JAQEDJ010000021.1 GCA_027669525.1 Coriobacteriaceae bacterium AM48-5
CCTGCGGAAACGAGGTGATGGCCAGGTGCCGGGAGCTATCTCCGCGTTGCGCTAGCTGCGGAAACGCGTGTTCCGTTCAGGCTGTTGCGTTGAGATTGAAAATCAACCTCCGAGTTTTGACTATCGTCAAGGGCGGCCGTGCAAAACGTGCGACCTATATAACATATCGACAAAAAAGACCGCCGGCGCGGGGCGGCGCCGACGGTTGCGAGAGAATATCGATTGTTGGCTGTTAAGCAGCGACGGCCTCGTAGACCGTGGCGCCCGAGAAGCTGTCGTGCAGGCTCTTGCCGCAGATCCAAGGCAGCTCGACGACCTCGCAGACCGTGTTGACCAGCTCGGAGCAGTCAGTAAAGTGCCCCTTATCGTTGAGGGCCTCGCAATCCTGAACACGCCAATAGCCATCGGTGTGCGTGATGTAGTACTCGTGATCGTTGATCGACACGAAAGCGCGCGTCTTGGAACGCAACAGCTTCAGAAATCCTTCGAAGTCGGTCTCGACGACATCTCCAGCCTGGAACATGATGTTACCTCCTGGCCCGGCGCCACCATGGCGCGTTGATAAACGTTGGTACTCCTTTAGTAAAACCTTTATCAGGGCTTATGCGCGCATCATTTAGGCAAATGGTAAAAACCGCAGGGTAGACGGGATAAAACGTTTAATCATCCCACCGGTTTGTCACATTCCGAAGCCACTTTTATGCAAACCTACTTTCCCAATTGGAATCTATCCTTTTGGCCGGGCAATTGACCGTCTATCGTTTGAGCCCGACGGGTATGAACGGGGCATCTGCAACGCCACCGCAAGGAGACACCATGGAGACCATCGAAGCGCTCATTCACCGCCGCAGCTGCCGCAAATACAGCGATCGTCCCGTCGAGGCCGAAAAGCTTGCACGTATTATCGAAGCCGGCCAATATGCGCCGAGCGGCATGGGCCGCCAGCCGGTGACGTTTGTCGCCGTCACCGACCCCGCGACCGTTGAGCGTCTCTCGAAGCTCAACGCGCAAGTCATGGGCAGTAACAGCGACCCCTTCTATGGCGCCAAGACCGTTGTGGTGGTGCTGGTTGACCGCAGCGTGCCCACACATCTGGAAGACGGCTCGCTCGCCATGGGCAACCTGCTCAACGCCGCCTATGCACTGGGTGTCGATTCGTGCTGGATTCACCGCGCGCATGAGGTCTTTGACTCGCCCGAGGGCCTGGAGCTGCTGGCCAGCTGGGGCCTGCCCGCCGACGGCAGCCTGCGCGGTGTCGGTCACTGCATTCTGGGCTATGCCGAGGACGCGCTTCCCGAGGCAAAGCCGCGCCGCGACAACGTCGTGTATGTTCCGCCGTTCTAACGAACGGCGGACCCGCTCGCAACTTATCTTGCCGGTGGAGTTGTCGTCGTTTCGTTCGTTTGAGTCGTTTCGGCACCGTCGCCCTGTTCGTCCTCGTCCTTTTGAGCGTCGGCGATGGTAGAGGCCGCCGCAACGATACCGCGCTGGGGCGCGACGCCCGTCTGGGTCTGAGCGCCCTCGACAATTTCTGTGCCTGCATGCGCGAGCTCGGGCGATTTAAACATCGCGTCCAAGTTGGCGCCACCGCCGGCGTAGCCAAGCGCTGCGAGCGCGATGACGATCACTGCAACGACGACCGCGATCGGAACATAACGATGCCAACCAGCCGGATTGAGTCCGCTGCGACGAGCCGCCCCGCGGCTGATGTAACCGAGCGTTCCGTCGTGCTTGAGCTTTGAGCCCACCACGCGTTTGCGGCCCCACAACGAGGACTCTGTCTGCATGGCCAAGCGGGCGCTTGCCGAAGGATAGCCGTATTTAGTGCGCTTGAACGAGCCATCAAACCCCGAGGCGTGTTTGCCCACGTCACCGGTGTTGTGCGTCGGTTGACCGGCGCGGCACTCCGCCTTCTGCGGCTCGGTTTGTAGTCTCAGCCATACGCCCCCGCACGCCGTAACCAAATCGAAACAATAACGCTTTGGACTGTAGCACACGCGTCGCGCGCGGTCACGGGCGCCTCGCTCAACGGTCATCGTCCTTCAGCAAGCGCCACAGCGTTGTTCGGCTTATGCCCAGCACCTCCGCCGCACGGGTTCGGTTGCCGTGGAGATGATCTACAACCAGATGCGCGATATCTCGCTCGGTATCGGCCAACGGTCGCAGGATATACAGGTCGCTTTCGAGTGTCGGGGCGCCAAAGGTTGCGGTCTTAATCACGTCCTCTTGGGCGAGCACTTCCTCCGCCACAGCGCGATCCACCGTGCCCGTCCCCACCAATATATACAGTCGTTCCGAGACCTCGCGGAGCTGCAGATAGTTGCGCGACCAGCGGTAAGCATCGAGCGCCTTCGTCGCCGCGGCAGACAGCGTGGGCGCTGCCGTCCCAAATGCACCAGCGAGATATTCCAAATAGCGCGCAACCTTCGTCGACGCGGCTCCCTGCTCGACGATTGCCGGCGCCACGCTCACCGCACAGGCGAAGCGCTCGGTCACAAAGGCGGCTTGATCACTTTCGCTGCCGCCCGGCATGTCATTCGCCGTCAGCACCACATGGCAGCGCGTCGCCAACGCGGTGTCGGCCATCGTGGAAACGAGCTCGCGAAGGCGCTGGGGGCCAACCGCATTCCAGCCCGCAATGCAAAGCGTCAGCCCCGTTTGGAACAACGGCGATTCGGCGCTTTTGAGCACGTGGCGCCAACCGCGATCGGTAAGCTCATCGAGCGCAACGGCAACAAAGGGCTGATCGACAAAAGGACCGTCCAGATAGAGACGCATGGCAATCTCGACCTGACCCGCTCCCAGCTCGCCCTCGAGCATAAGGGGCACACCGCGCGCATAGCTCTCGGCGACCGGCGCAGCCACCGAAGCTGCCCCCTCAACGATGCCGTACGCGCTCGATTCGTAGCGGGCCTCAACTTCGTCGGCATTGAGCCACTCGATGCCCGCATGTGCCGCGGCGCCGCGCACCTCGCGGACCACGACGGCCCAAAGGCCCCCGCCCTCTTTGTCGGTGGGGCGAACGGTCAGGCTCAAGCGCGTACCCGCACGTCCCATAACCAGACGCGCGCCGTCTCCTATACGGTCGAGGCGTTCGGCAACAAAAGCCGCCACACCCCGCTCAAGCGCCGCGTCATTCATGGTCGAAATCGCGACGTCCCCACGCGCATCAATTGCCAATGCCGAGGCCCCGGCAGCAGCCAGGGCCTCGGTCAAGATGTTCAGCTTGGCATCGCTATCCATGATTTGCCCCTGTCCGCGGCGACGTGCAACCGCCGACGGTCGCACCACCGAGTGTTTCAAAATTGAACGATATTGCTCACCAAACACTATAGGGCAGAAAGCGCCGTCCTGCGAGTATAGGTGTTGCCCCGCATCGCCATCCTGGCGGGGCGATAAGAGCTCTTCGGGACTTATAAACCTGCGGACAAGCCATACCCGCAAGAGCTCCTATCGCTCCACCGCAAGCTTGCGCCCACCAGCAACCAGCACGCAAATAAGCTACTCCTCTACCAGATTCCCAGCACGTGCTGCATTCCCAAACTCATGCACGCAATGCCAATCCAGCAGCAAAAGCCCAGCGCGATGGCTTGCCGCCCTTTTTGACCAGCTCGACGATATCGGTATTAAAGCCAATAGCCGCCATGGCCATCACGATAAAGAACTTCGACAGCTCCTTGATGGGCGCCGTGATGGACACGGGAAGCTGAAGCACCGTGGTGATTACGCTCGCCAGCACAAAGAACAGCACAAACATGGGAACGCGCGTTTAAGCGAGAACGTGCTTTTGGCGTCGCCGCCGGCCTTGCGCGCCAGATGCATCTGCCAGCATGCGAGGACCAACGTGATGGGAATAATGGCCAGCGTCCTGGTGAGCTTGACCACCGTGGCGCTCTCGAGCACATTGGCGCCGGGATGCATGCTGTCCCAGGCGCTCGCCGCAGCCGTTACGGACGAGGTGTCGTTGATGGCGGTGCCGGCAAACAGGCCAAAGCCCTCGTTGGTCAGCCCGAGCATGCCGCCGAGCGTTGGAAACACGAGCGCCGCGATAACGTTAAACAGGAAGATGACCGAAATGGCCTGGGCAATCTCGCGATCGTCGGCATCGATGACGGGTGCGGTCGCGGCGATAGCAGAACCGCCGCAAATCGACGAACCCACACCCACAAGCGTCGCGATCTTGCCCGGTACGTTCATGACGCGGCAGAGCACGAAGGCGATGACAAGCGAGGTCGAGATCGTCGCCACGATAATCGGCAGCGACTGGGCACCCTTGGACAGAATCTGGGAGAGGTTCATGCCAAAGCCAAGCAGGATAACCGCGTACTGCAAGACTTTTTTGGACGTATAGGTGACGCCGGCGGCGAGCTGTTCGCGACGATTCTTGGGAAAGACGAGCGCCAGGACCATGCCAAAGAGGATGGCAAACACCGGACCGCCGACCACTTCAATTTGTTTGCCGAGCAACGTCGCGGGAATGGCGATGATCAGGCAGAACAAGACGCCTTTCCAGCGCTCGCGTACGAAATTTGCCAGTTGCATATGGGATTCCTTCTTTCTATTTCACGTTTGCGACGGCTTATGATACGGCAACATTGAGCGCAGCCTTGCGCAAACACAGACTAAGATGCCGCAATAGTTCTCAGGCAACAGCCGAATTACCCACCGCGGAGAGCTGATTCGCGGCATAATTAACAACTGACATATGAGTTTGATAGAACAGTTGCGAGGCGCTATGGAAGAATCGATGCACGTCGGCGAGCAGGAAACGAGCCTACAGGACCAGTCCTACCACACCATTCGACGCAAAATCGTCTACCTGGACTACAAGCCGGGCGAAAAGCTGGGCGTCAAGCAACTTTGCGACGACCTGGATATGGGGCGCACGCCCGTGCGCGAGGCTTTGGTTCGCTTGGCGCAGGAAGGCCTGGTGCGCACCGTGCCCCAGAGCGGCACCTACGTCTCACCCATCAACCTCACCCTTGCCGAGAGTGCCTGCTACATCCGCGAACATCTGGAAAAGCAGGTGATTGTGGAGTGCTGTGCGCGAGCCACGTCGGCCGGCATCGAGCAGCTCGACCGCACCATCGTGCTGCAGGAAAAGGCCATGGCCGAAGAGGATCGCATCGGCTTCTTTTTGAGCGACAACCTCATGCATCACATGATTTTTAGCATCGCATGTCGCAGCACCGTTTGGTCGTGGCTCGAAGAGACCAATGCCGACCTGGAGCGCTTCCGCTGGCTGCGCGCCGCCACGCAGGTTCTCGACAATCAGGACATCGTGAACGAGCACAAGCAGATTCGCCGCGCTATCGCCGGTCGCGACCCCATCGAAGCGAGCTTTTTGGTCAGCAAGCACCTGCATATGATGTTCCGCAACCAAACCGAGGTTCTGGACCAGTTCCCCGAGTACTTCGAGACCAGCAAGCTCCGCTAACCTGCCAAAAAGGGACAGGTTTATTTTGGCAGGTTTTATCTGGGCAAATGCAGAAAAGGCCCGGCTCCGTCTTGATGCGGAGCCGGGCCTTGGTCGTTAGGACGGCGGAATATTAGTTATTCCACGGTCACGCTCTTGGCGAGGTTTCGAGGTTGGTCAACGTCGCAACCGCGCAGGATGGCCACCTCGCGGGCGAGCAGCTGCAGCGGAACGCTCGCCGTGATGGGGCTGAACACGTCGCGGACTGCCGGCACGCGGATGATGCAGTCGGCGATCTTGTTGATCTCCTCGTCGCCCTCGGTGGCAACGACGATGACCTTGGCGCCGCGCGCCTTGCACTCCATAAGGTTCGACACGGTCTTGTCGTAGGTGGCGCTCTTGGTGGCCACGGCGATGACGGGGAAGCCCGGGTCGATCAGGGCAATGGGGCCGTGCTTCATCTCGCCGGCGGCGTAGGCCTCGGCGTGCAGGTAGCTGACCTCTTTGAGCTTGAGCGCGCCCTCGTAGGAAATAGCGGCACCCATGCCGCGACCCACGAACAGTGCGGACTGCGCGTCCTTGCACAGCAGGGCGGCCTCATGCACGGCCTCGGTCTGGGTATCCAAAATCCACTGGATCTGCTCGGCCGTATCGGAAAGCTCGCGGAACAGCATGCGCGCCTGCTTGGTGGTCAGGCGGTACTTGACCTGCGCTAGCAGCAGAGCCAGCAGCGTCAGGCTCACGACCTGGCCGATGAAGCTCTTGGTCGAGGCGACCGCGATCTCCTTGTTGGCCTTGGTGTAGATGACGCCGTCGCTCTCACGCGCCACGGGGCTGCCCACCACGTTGGTGATGCCGAAGACCTTGGCACCCTTGATGCGCGCGTCGCGAATGGCAGCAAGGGTATCGGCCGTCTCGCCCGACTGGGACACGGCAACGACAAGCGTCGTCGGCGTAATGATGGGATTGCGATAGCGGAACTCGCTGGCCGCCTCAACCTCGGTGGGGATGCGAGCCCAGCCCTCGATAAGGTTCTTGGCAATGAGACCGGCGTGATAGCTGGTTCCGCAAGCGATCACGTAGACGCGGTCGATGTCGTTGAGTTCCTCGAGCGAAAGGCCCAGCTCGTCGATGTCGAGCTCGCCGGCCGGCGTCATACGACCGACCAGCGTGTCGCGCACGACGCGCGGCTGCTCGTGGATTTCCTTGAGCATAAAGTCGGGATAACCGCCCTTTTCGGCCATGTCCAGGTCCCAGTCGATGTGGGTGACCTTGGGCTCGATAACGTTGCCGGCCTCGTCGGTGTACTCGACGCCTGCGGGCGTGAGCTTGGCAAACTGACCGTCCTCGAGCACCACGACATCGCGGGTGGCATCGATGAGCGCGATGACATCGGAGGCGACATAGGCGCCGGTCTCGCCCGCGCCGACCACAATCGGGGAATCCTTGCGGGCTACGGCGATCACGCCGGGCTCGTCAGCGCACACGGCGGCCAGACCATAGGCACCGACCACGTGGGTGCACGCCTCGCGCACGGAGGCCATCAGGTCGTGCGTCTCGGCATAAGCCTCTTCGATCAGATGCGCGAAGACCTCGGTATCGGTCTCGCTCTTAAAGTGATGGCCGCGGCCTCCAGCTCTTCGCGCAGCTCGGCGAAGTTCTCGATGATGCCGTTGTGGACGATGGCGATACGACCGTCGCAGCTGGTGTGGGGGTGAGCGTTAACGACGGAGGGCCTGCCGTGGGTGGCCCAACGGGTGTGGCCGATACCGCAGGTAGCGTCGCTGTCAATGTTGGAAAGCTCGCTCTCCAAGCCCGCGACCTTGCCCACGCGGCGGATGACGTCGAGGTGCGCCGCGGCGCCCTCGCCCACCTCGAGCGCGACGCCCGAGGAGTCATAGCCGCGATACTCCATGCGCTTGAGGCCCGTGACCAGGATGTTCTTTGCAATATCAGAGCCGGTGTAGCCGACGATTCCGCACATAGGATAAATCCCTTCGTTCGCGTGACTGCAAGACGTCCACGCACAAGGGGCGCTGAGACGCATAACGTTCGAGTATTGTACTCACGCAGGCGCAAGCTGATATACCAGATGTGGTATCTCAACTTAGATACCACCCGATGCACACATGCCCAAACCATCACGATGGGGACAGGCACCTTTGTGGTGATTTGGACCGGGGCGGCGCTCTGTCCCGGCGAAAAATCTCGATCTGTAACATCTGGGCCGCAATAAGCCGGCTTAGTGTTACAGGTCGAGACATTGCGGTTCGGCCCCCGCACTATGTCTCGATCTGTAACAGGTAGAGCCGGTTTTGCCGCCCAGATGTTACAGACCGAGACAATTGAAGACCCGGGCAGCTCAAGCCACCACAAAGGTGCACTGTCCCCTTTGTGGTGGTCGCGCTGGCAACGGCGTTTCCCCAGATAAAACCTGCCAAAATAAACCTGTCCCTTTTTGGTAGGTTTGGGATGCTACAATCTGGTTTGTACTTGAAACGCATCAAAGGGGCCGCTATGGCAAAGGTGAAAATCAGCGACGTCGCGCGCGAGGCCGGGGTTTCGCTGGGCACGGTTTCCAACGCGCTCAACCACCCCGAAAAGCTGCGTCCCGAGACCCTCAAGCTCATCAACGAGACAATCAATCGCTTGGGCTACCTGCCAACCAAAGCGCTCGTCAGCTCGCGGGCGGCGCCACCAAGTCCTTTGGCCTGGTGCTCCCCCGTCTCGACCACGGCTTTTCGCTCCAAATCGCCAGCGGCGCCCACAACGAGGCCCGCAAGCACGGCTACGATCTGCTCATCGCCAATGCCGATAACGACGATATTCTCGAGGACCATTACCTGCGCTATTTTATGGGCACGCAGATGTCCGGCGTCATGGTTCAGCCCATGGCGTCCCCCGACTGGCACCCCGCTATGACCAAGATGCCCGTGCCGATCGTCCATCTGGACATCCATTGCTCCGAGCCCGGCTACTACGTAGCGGCCGATAACGAGGCCCAGGGGCGCATCATTGCCGAACTCGCCATCGCCCGCGGTGCACGCCATATCACCGTTGTGGGTAGAGCAGCATTTATGCAACTCACCCTGCGCGTCCTTGGCATTCATAAGGCGCTCGCCCTACACCCCGATATCAAGATCGAAGTCATCGACGCCGGCGAATGGAATACCGCCGCCGACGGCTACGGCATCGGCGCCCAAATCGCCGCGCGCCCCGCCGACGAACGCCCCGATTTTGTCGTCGGCCTGACCGACGTGTTGGCCTCGGGCGTTATCTCGGCGCTGGTCGACAAGGGCATCTCTGTACCCGGGCAAGTACGCGTAGCAGGTTGCGATGGCAACCCGCTCGCTTGGAGCGGATCGGTCCCGCTCACTACGGTAGCGCCCCCGGGCTACGAGATTGGCCGCAAGGGTGTCCAACTGCTGATGGAGCAAATCGAGGATAAGCCTGTCGCCAAGACCAAACGAGTCCGCATCGGCTCCGCCGCGCGCACCGTCACCACGGTCACGGCCAGCGAGGGCATTAACCGTCAGGAGCTCGTGCGTCCCTTCTTGCTCGAGCGCGTAAGTACCCAAAATGCCAAGCCGCACCCGACGGGCCAACCCATGGTCCCGACAACCGACATCAACCTGGGCGCCTACTTGTAACAAAAAAACGCCGCAACGGAAACAGGCCCGCTGCGGCGTTTTTTGCTGACCCACGCACCCCTCCCCCACATAGCCAAAGCTGCCGCCTCGGATATTTATGGAATGCAATCCATTTTTCATTAACTTTTTTGTTAAAATAGACTAAATTCCATATTTTTAGATATTTCCTATAAGTATTGATTTTGCTCCAGTTTTTCTCGCCAAGAAAGGGGTTTCATGAATCTGATTGATCGCAAACAGTACCTCGACTGGCTCATTTCGTGGAAAGACTCACACGTCATCAAGGTCGTTTCGGGCGTGCGAAGGTCCGGCAAATCAAAGCTATTCGAAATCTACCGTAGCTACCTGCGCGATCATGGAATCACAGGTGACCAGGTTATATCCCTCAACTTTGAAGACCTGGAGTTCGAGTCGCTTACGTCATATAGAGCACTCTACGACTACATTTCCGCCAGACTCGTCCCCGATAAGATGAACTACGTTTTTCTGGACGAGATACAGCACGTCGAGCATTTCGAAAAAGCCGTCGACAGTCTTTTTATCAAGGACAATGTCGACCTCTACATAACCGGTTCCAACGCTTATCTGCTCTCGAGCGAGCTGGCAACTTTGCTCTCCGGCCGCTACGTAGAGCTCAAGATGCTGCCCCTATCCTTTAAAGAGTTTTGCTCGGCAAAAACCAATGACGGAAAGGCTCCCACCCAGCTGTTTGACGAGTACATCACCAGGGGTTCCTTTCCCTTTATCGCCGAGACGGGCATCCAAGGCCACCAGGCGCGCGACTACCTCATGAGCCTCTACGACACCATAGTCATACGGGACGTTATCGAACGCTTGAAGGTCTCAGACGTCCCGACCCTGCGCGATATCACCAAATTCCTACTCCATAGCATTGGAAACCGGATCTCGATTAAAAAAATCTCCGACACGCTCTCGTCCAACGGCAACAAAACCGACCAGAAAACCGTAGCCAAGTACCTCAAAGGCTTAACAGACAGCCTTGTGCTGTACTTAGCTCCGCGCTATAACGTGCGTGGTCGGCAGCTTCTTTCAACAAACGGCAAATACTACGCCGTTGACCTTGGACTTAGAGGCGCTCTTGTCAAAACCCAAAGCAGCGATATCGGTCATATCCTCGAAAATGTTGTTTATCTCGAGCTCCTACGCCGTGGATACGACGTCTACGTGGGCGATATCGACGGCTGGGAAATCGATTTTGTTGCCCTAAACTCAGACGAGACAGCCTATTTTCAGGTTTCAGCCACAACCCTCGACGAAACCACCCTCAATCGAGAGTTGGCCCCCTTTAAGAAAGTCCGAGACAACTACCCCAAGACGCTTCTTACGCTCGACACGCTGTTTGCGGACGCGAACTACGAAGGAGTCCGCAAGCGCAACGTGATCGACTGGCTTCTGGAGTAACTTGTAGCGTCATAACCCTCCACCAGCTCCTTACCAAGGCCGCAGCCCCAGTCGCTTGAAGCACAATGTCCCTCTTATCGGCCAAAACAGCAATCTTGGCGTGATAAGAGGGGCTGACTGCGTCAGCGCCTCCACGCAGGCGCCGTTACCGTCACCGTCCTGCGGGATCGGGCGCGGGGCATGGCGACTCGCGTGCAAACGCTAGCGCACGGCCTTGACCGCCGCCGTCAGATCGAACAGCGTATCGAGCACGGCCTCGCAGCCGTCCACCACGTCCTGCGGCAGCGGCACGATATCGGGGACGGCAAAGACGTGGCAGCCGGCCGTGATGCCCGAGACGCAGCCGTTGCGGGAATCCTCGACCACGGCGCACTCCTCGGGGGCAAAGCCCGCGCGCTCGCAGGCGAGCAGGTACATCTCGGGATCGGGCTTGCCGTGCACGACGTCCTCGCCGCAGGTCACCGTCTCAAACTTGTCAAAGAGGCCGACCGTCTTAAGGTTGCGCTCGGCGGTAACGTGGCGCGACGACGTCGCGAGGCCCACGTGATAGCCCGCAGCCAGCAGCTCGTCCAGGCACTCGGCAGCGCCAGCCTTAAGCTCCAGATCGGTCTTGACCATCTCGTCGCGAATCTCCTTATGGCGACGATAGATTGCCTCAGCGGTTTCGCTGCTGTCGTAATGCTCCTCAAGGATGCCCATGACATCGGGCAGCGTACGACCGATAAACTGATGGATCAGCGCATCATCAATCGCGAATCCCAGCTCGGCCGCGCCCGCCTTCCACGCCTTGATACCCAAACGCTCGGTGTCGACCAGCGTTCCGTCCATGTCAAAAATAACGGCCTTGATCATATCGGTCCCCCATCTCTTCGCGCTGCTGTACTCCCGCAACTTTACCGCACCTGTAAACTTGTATATAACGTATATAGCATATTGCACTTTCGTTACATAGATAGAAGTCTTATGACAAGCGGCTCGGTAGGATTATAGTTTTCGACCGAGTACTCAACGGCAAGGATCGATTCATGCTTTCAGACACCACCGCACCTGCAGAGGGGCTTCAGGACAAACTCACAGCGCTCGAGCAGCTGCTTTTGGCATACGGACGCGTCGCCATCGGCTTTTCCGGTGGCGTCGACAGCAGCTTTTTGGCCGCGGTCTGCGCCCGCATCATGCCCACCAGCACGCTTCTCGTTCACCTCACCACGCCGCTCATCGGCACGCCCGAGCAGGCTTCGTTTGAGCGGGCGGTTGACGGGCAGGCCGATGAGGGGCCGCATTTTAAGCTCCCCGTGCTCAATCTTTCGGTCGATCAGCTGCGGCTCCCCCAAGTAGCCTGCAACGATGCCGACCGCTGCTACCACTGCAAGCGCGCCGGCTTTACCGCCATCGTCAACCACGCCAAGTCGTTGGGCTTTCCCACCGTCATCGACGGCAGCAACGCAAGCGACCGCGGCGACTACCGCCCCGGCATGCGCGCCGCCCAGGAGCTCGGCGTGCGCTCGCCGCTTATGGAGGTCGGCTTTACCAAGGACGAGGAGCGCGAGTTGCTGCGCGCCTGGGAATACCCCGTCTGGAACCTGCCGGCAGGAGCCTGCCTGGCCACGCGTGTCCCCACGGGCGAGGAGCTCACGCGCGAGAAGGTCGATGTAATCCGCGCCTGCGAGGACTACCTGCACGACCTTGGCCTGGACCAGGTCCGCGCACGCCTCGTCGGCGGCTGCATGCATATCGAGGCCGCGCCGGCAGACGTCGCCAAGATCGCCGCCCTCGGCAGCACCGCGGTCAACGACGAGGGCAAGGCCCCACTTCCCGCCGCCATCGAATCTGCCCTGCGTAACCTAGGCTGCGGCCATATCTCCCCCGAGGTCACCCCCTACATCCACGGCAACATGAACCAGTAACCTACCAAAAAGGGACAGGTTTATTTTGGCAGGTTTTATCTGGGGAAATATCGCAGGGCAACCGCCTCTCTAGCATCCATCTATCTTTGAGAGACACTAGAGAGGCGACTCAGCCACATCTACCTCTTCCGATAGCGGCGGTTGCGGCTCGCCGATGAACCCATTACTTCAATGAGTCCTTTATCCGCCATTTTTGGCAGATGGTAACGGACGGACGAAAGCTGGCGTTCCGTCTCTCTAGACAAGGTGCTTATCTCTCTAACTTTAAAGAGATAAGCACCTTGTCTAGAGAGGCATTTAGAGAGATGCATCGAATTCGCTGCTAGATAGCCTAAGGCCATCTCTCTAACCGAGCTTCCCGTTAGAGAGACATTTAGAGAGACGAGCGTAATCTCTCTAACCATGGGCTCCGCTCTTTAAAGCGTACACATCCCAACCGTGCCATAAGTTGCGGCGGGCATTACCCCGCCAACCCGCCAAAAAGGGACAGGTTTATTTTGGCAGGTTTTATCTGGGAAAACGCAAGCGGGGCCACGCCGAAGCCACCGTCATCAGCCTCGGCGCATACCTTTAGCGCACGGCCCTGACCGCCGCCGTCAGATCGAACAGTGTATCGAGCACGGCCTCGCAGCCCTCCGCCACGTCCTGCGGAAGCGGCACGATGTCGGGAACGGCAAAGACATGACAGCCGGCCGCGATGCCAGAGACGCAGCCGTTGCGTGAGTCCTCGACCACGGCGCACTCCTCGGGAGCAAAGCCCGCGCGCTCGCAGGCGAGCAGGTAGATCTCGGGATCGGGCTTGCCGTTCAGGGTATCCTCGTTACAGGTCACCGTCTCAAACTTGTCAAAGAGGCCGACCGTCTTTAGGTTGCGCTCGGCCGCAACGCGGTGCGACGACGTCGCAAGGCCCACGTGATAGCCCGCAGCCAGCAGTTCGTCCAGGCACTCGGCGGCGCCGGCCTTAAGCTCCAGATCGGTCTTGACCATCTCGTCGAGAGCATCCCTGTAGTGGGCTTCGACCGTCTCGACGATTTCGCGGCTGCCGTAATGCTCCTCAAGGATGTCCCTGACATCAGGCATCGAGCGACCGATAAACTGATGGACCAGCGCATCATCAATCGCAATCCCCAGCTCGGCAGCGCCCACCTTCCATGCGCTCATGTCCAAACGCTCGGTATCGACCAGCGTTCCGTCCATGTCAAAAATGACAGCCTTGATCATATCGGTCCCCTTCGCCGGCTTGTATTGCCGCCACTCTACCACACTATCCAACTTGTATATAACGTATATATCATATCGCGCCAACCTGCTGAAAAGGGACAGGTTTATTTTGGCAGGTTTTATCTGGGGAAACGCAGACAGGGCCGCGACGCCTATAGCGTCGCGGCCCTTTTCCTTGGAGAAGGATCGATTAATGGAACGGAGAGCCCGTTCTAGCCCTCGAGCCCGGCGTTGATGAGCTCGGCAATCTCGACAGGATCGGTGCTTTCGCGCACCCTGTCACGGAAGCCAGCATCCATCAGCATCACGGCAGCCTTGGAGAGCAGACGCAGGTGCGTGGTTCCCGCTTCGCCGGCGGCACGTACAGCGCGAGCGCCACATCGACGGGCACGCCATCAAAGCTCGGCCACTCAACAGGCTCGGACAGCTTGAGCACGGCCACGCCCGGCGTATGGATCGCATCGCTCTTGGCATGCGGAACGGCAAAACCGGCGACGAGGCCAGTCTCGGCCTCGTTTTCGCGAGCAATAAAAGCCGCCTCTACAGCAGACGCGTCATCGGCAAAACCAAGCTCAACAGCCTGCTCGGACAGATAATGCAGCGCGTCCTCGCGCGAGGCGGCGGCGTAGCCAATCGTCACTTGGTTGGCAGATACAAACCCCATGGAAAGCCTTCCTTACAACACGGACCTGACCGCAGCTTCGATGCCGTCGGCGTCCAAACCGTACTTATGCAGCAAATCGACCGCAGGGCCGGACTCGCCGTACACATCGCGCACGCCGACGCGACGCATCGGCACTGGATGCTGCTCCGCGAGCACCGAGGCAACGGCCTCGCCAAGACCACCGATAATCGAATGCTCCTCGGCGGTGACCACGCGACCGGTCTTCTTGGCGCTGGCAACCACCAAACGCTCATCGAGCGGTTTGATCGTATGCATGTTGATGACCTCAGCATCGATGCCGTCGGCAGCGAGCGCCTCGGCAGCAGCGAGTGCCTCAGCGACCATGAGACCGCACGCGACGATCGTGACATCAGAGCCCTCCCGTACAACAACACCGCGGCCGATCTTGAACTCGTAGTCCTCGTGATCGTTGATGACCGGTGTTGCCAGGCGGCCGAAGCGCATGTAGACCGGCCCCTCAAACTCATAGGCGGCGCGCACACAGGCGCGGGCCTCGACATCGTCGGCGGGAACGACCACCGTCATACCCGGAATCGTACGCATGAGTGCGATATCCTCGCAGCACTGGTGCGTGGCGCCGTCCTCGCCCACCGAGATACCGGCGTGCGTGGCACCGATCTTAACGTTGAGATGCGGATAGCCGATGGAGTTGCGGACCTGCTCAAAGGCGCGGCCGGCGGCAAACATGGCAAAGCTGCTCGCGAAGGCAACGCGGCCGGTGGTCGCAATGCCAGCGGCAACACCCATCAGGTTGCTCTCGGCAATGCCCACATCGAAGAAGCGGTCGGGGCAGGCGGCCTTGAACTTACCGGTCTGCGTGGCGGCGGCCAGGTCAGCGTCGAGGACCACAAAGTCATCGTGCTCATTGCCCAGCTCGACGAGTGCCTCGCCGTAGCTTACGCGCGTGGCGACTTTTTTGACCTCTGCCATTAGAGTTCCTCTCCTGCTGCCGCGAGCTCGGCCATGGCCTGCTCAAACTGCTCGTCATTGGGCGCCTTGCCATGCCAGCCAACCTGGTTCTCCATAAAGGAAACGCCTTTGCCCTTCACCGTCTCGGCGATGATAGCGACGGGCGCGCCGGTCACCTCGCGAGCTTCGGCGAAAGCCGCCTCAATCTGCGCCATGTCGTTGCCATCGGCTAGCTCTATCACATGCCACTTAAAGGCGCGGAACTTGTCGGCAAGCGGCATGGCCGAGTTGACTTCATCGATCGTGCCGTCAATCTGCAAGCCGTTGTGGTCGACGACGGCAACAAGATTGTCGAGCGCATGGTTGCCGGCAAACATAGCCGCCTCCCACACCTGGCCTTCCTCGCACTCACCGTCGCCCAGCAACGTGTAGACACGGTAGCTGTCGCCCCAGTGCTTAGCGGCAAGCGCCATTCCAACTGCAGCAGAGATGCCCTGACCGAGCGAGCCGGTGGACATATCGATGCCTGGGGTATCGTTCATGTTGGGATGGCCCTGCAGTCGGCTGCCAATATGGCGGAGCGTCTCGAGCTCTTCGACGGGAAAATAGCCGCGATTTGCCAACACCGAATACAGGCCCGGCGCCGCGTGACCCTTGGAGAGCACAAAGCGGTCGCGATCGGCCTTGTGAGGGTCGGCAGGATCGATATTCATTTCCTCAAAGTACAGATACGTCATGATGTCGGCTGCACCGAGCGATCCACCCGGATGTCCCGACTTGGCCGCGTGAACCGCAGTCACGACACCCTTCCTGACCTCATTGGCGACCTTCGCCAGCTCCTGGTTGGTCATACGAATTCCTCTCTTGAGAACAACCCCGGCACCGGATGGCGCGATGCCGAGGGCAACCCGGTCGTTAAGCCTGAGCGACGACCTTCTGCCAGTCAGCCTCAAAAGAGGCGAGGCCCTGGTCGGTCAGCGGGTGATGCAGGCACTTCTTGAGAGCGGCCATGGGCACGGTCGCGATGTCGGCACCAAGAAGAGCCGCCTGGGTCACGTGGTTGGGCGTGCGGACCGAAGCGGTGATGATCTCGACGGTGTCGTCAACGTTCTTGCCGGTCCAGTCATAGTTCTTGATGCATGTCACGACATTGTCGAGCTGCGAGATGCCGTCCTCGGCGATGTCGTCAAAGCGGCCGACAAACGGGCTGATGTAGCGGGCACCGGCGTTGGCGGCCATGAGGCCTGCGTCGGCGAGAAAACAAGCGTCATGTTGACGCGCACGCCCGCATCGGCCAGGGCGCGGCAGGCGGCGAGGCCGGCCTCGCACACGGGAAGCTTGACCACGATGTTGGGAGCCAGGGCGGCAAGACGCTTGCCCTCCTCGATCATGCCCTCGGCAGTGGTCGCGGTGGACTCAGCAGACACGGGCAGGCCCTCGCAGAGCTCGGCAATCTTGAGCATATGGGGCTCAAAGTCGGCGAGCTTGCCGCCGGTCTTGGCGTACAGGGACGGGTTGGTGGTGACGCCGGCAAGGCAGCCCCAGCTCTTGGCCTCGGCGATCTCGTCAAGGTTGGCGGTATCGATAAAGAACTTCATGGTGCAAACTCCTTCTAAGGAATCCAAAACTCAAAAAATAGGACAAAGGGGATGTCCCTTTGTCCTATGTGCCGGGCCTGCAGCTGGGACATGCCCCAGGCCCGGCGTCGTGTAGGAAAAGCTACTTAGAGAGCCTTCTCGATGCGGCTCGTGACGCCCTTGAGGTTAAGACCGACGACGTACTGCTTGATCGGGCGCTTGATGTGCTCGATCACAAAGCGCTTGCCGTCAATGTCCTGGGCAGCGAGGTTGCGATAGAGCTTCTCGACCTGCTCCTTGACCTCGGGATCGTTGAACGCGTAGTGGCCGGAGACATCCAGAATCTTCAGGCTGAGCTCGTCGTCGGCCAGAATGTCGTCAACCTGCAGGTTGACATCGTCGCCGGTCATCCACTTGCGCCAGCGCTCGGTCTTGATGGCCTTGACCAGCAGCGTGTGATACAGATCGGAGGGATCGTCGCACAGGCCGTTGTCGACCAGAATCTGCTCGGTAGCGCAGAGCTTGAGGTAAGCGCGGGTCTCCTCGGTGCCGTACTGAGGGGCGACATTGGAAGCGGTCACGTGTGCCGGGATGTGCTCGAGCAGCGTCGCGTCGTCCAGGTAGTCGGCGTTGTGCTCCTTCAGGCCCACGCCGTAGCGCTTGGCCATGTCGGCGAGCTCGCGGGCATTCTTAAAGTTGTAATGACCGACCTGCTCGGTCCAACGGGTGAGCGTACCGGTCTGGCCGACGATAAAGGTGGGCATGGGGCAGCCGCGCTTCTCGAGCTCGGGCTGCAGCTGAGAAATGAACTCCTCGTACTTGTCGGTGGAGGTCAGGCCGCCATTGGTCTCCTCGGTACCGACCTCATAGGCAACCTCGGGCAGGTTATGCTCGCGACGGTACTGCTCAAGATAGTCGATAAGATCGATCGTGCGGCGAAGCACCACGTCGAGCGGAATAACCTTGCCGATCTGATAGGGGTCCTTGGTGGGGTCGACCATCAGCAGGTCAAAGCCTGCCTCCATGTCGGCGACAAAGGACTTGCGGGCGAGCTCCATGGCCTCGTCCTCGGGCAGGTGGGCGTTACGCTCCTCGTCGCGCTGCCACGGACCGCCGTGATCGCGGCACAGGTAGTACGGACCGGTATAGCCCACCTCGTCGGCAACCTTCTTAATGTCGGCGGCAAAGCGCGTCTGGTCCCAACCGTTGACGTAGCCGGCGCCCATCTCGTCCATATCGACCTGGTTGCGGCTAGCGATAAACATGGGCGGGAAATCCTCGTCCTTGGCAAGCTCGAACACGGCCTGAATCAGGTTGGGGCTCATGGGGCCAATGCCGACCATGGTTGCGTGATCGCCGCTGTCCTGCAGCTTGAGCATGCCCTGAACGGCCTGGCGGATGGTGAGGTTGGACATTTTGTTCTCCTTCTCCAGAGGATTTTTGACAAAAGTTCCCTGGGCCCAGATGTGGGCCCTATCAGTGCGGATGGATTTTGTTGTGTAGGGGCGGTTGTGCGGAGTCAAATCCATCCCTCCGCACAACCGGAGTCCTTAAAGGTTTACTTGGCCTGCTTATCGAGCGTGGGCTTCATGGCAATCAGGATTGCAGCGGCGACCAAGGAGCCAATCACGATGTCCAGGCAGAACAGCGCGACGTTGTTGGTGGCCAGGGCGACAATAAAGCCACCATGCGGAACATAGCAGTCGATGCCCTGGAAGGCGGCAAGCGCCGCGCCCACGGCAGAGCCGATGCAAATGCCGGGCAGGGTGTGGCCAAGATCCTTGACCGCGAAGGGAATAGCGCCCTCGGTAATACCGATGCAGCCCATGAACAGCGCAGAGATGCCCATCTGACGGTCAGCGTCATCGAACTTGTTCTTGGCGATGAGCGCAGCGAGGCCGCAAGCAATCGGGGGAATGGCGACGGCGACGCGGAACATACCGTTGGGGCCGTAGATGCCGGAGGCCATGATGGCCATGGTAAAGGTCGAAGCGGTCTTGTTGATGGGGCCACCCATATCGAAAGCGGTCATAACGCCAATGACCAGGCCCAGGACGACGGCGGAGCCGCCCTGCAGGCTGCCGAGCACGCTGGTGAGCCAATCCATCACAAAGCCAAGCGGCGTGGCCAGGATGTAGATGTAAGCCATGCCCAGGACGAGCGAGGTCAGAATCGGGATGATCAGAATGGGCATGATGGTCTGGATGGTGTTGTTGACCTTCCAGGTCTTCATCCAGCGGACAAAGTAACCGCAGATGACAGCCATGATCATGGCGCCCAAGAAGCCGGTCGAAACGCTGTTGCCGCTCGGGGTGACGACGGCGTTGTTAACCAAGTAGCCCAGGACGAAGCCGGGGGCAAGTGCGGGCTTACCGGCCATCGAGTAGGCGATGTATGCCGCAAGCACCGGAATCATCATAGAGATGCCGGCCATGCCGATAGTGTTAAGGCTCACCATCAACGGTTGGTGACCTCCATGCCGCTAGCACCGGCAGTACCGGATGCCAACGAGAAGGCGAGGAACACGCCACCGATAACGACGATGGGGATAAAATAGGAAACGCCGGTATTGAATGCATTGAGCAGCGTCTTGCCAGGGTCGGCAAAGATGGACTGCTTGGACGCCGGTGTCGGGGCCTGCGGGGCAGCGGAGACGGCCTTCTTCTCTGCCTTGGCCTCGGCCTTGGACGCGTCAACGGCACCGCCCGTCGCCTTGATGATCTCGACAGCCTGGTCGATAATCTTTACCGGATCGGCGATTACATCCGAGGTGCCGACCTTGAGGAACTTGCCCTCGGCCATCTTCTGCTCAAAACGGTCCTCGTTCTCGACACCCACGTCGACGGACTCGAGCACCAGGTCGGCGCAATCAACGTCTTCCTGCGTGAGCTCATTCTCGATACCCAGACCACCCTGAGCCTCGACTTTGCACTCGATGCCACGAGCGGCGCATTCATCCTGAATCGCCTTCTGGGCCATATACGTGTGGGCGATACCCACGGTACAGGCGGCAACGCCTACGATCTTCATTGCTTCCCTCTTTTCATAGAGTTGCGTGCGCAAGACACCGTTTGCGGAGGCCTCCGGAGCATCCCCTGCCGTTTGGACTTGCTGTCTTTTCGACAAGACCAATATAGGTGCTCGTTTTTCTTAATGCCAGTTTATTTCGGTAAACGCGCAGGTCAGAGCGTTGGTTACGCTATTTAGTTATGCGTTTAACCAAAAATGAATCCTGCGATTTTACCCTCGATTTCAAAAGTCAAGAAGTATTTGATTTTCTCGGTAGACGGCAGATGCGCATGCCGGTCACAAATTTCGACCCCACCCATATACCGCATTTGTTGCATACTCATATGAAAGGAAAAAGTCGCTCACCAAAGCGCATCCCTCACCAAGACTCAAAGTCATCATGTTGGAAAATGCTCATCTGTCGGAAGGAGTCGCTGTGGCAAAACAGCGCGTTACGATCGCAGACGTCGCTCGAGAGGCGGGAACCTCGACGGCAAGCGTCTCGTATTACCTCAACGACAAACGAGAAAAGCTTAGCGAGAAGACGCAGGCAAAGATTGCGCGCGTCATCAAGGAACTCGGATACGTTCCCAACGCCCAAGCGCAAACGCTCACCGGCAAGCAGACCCACGTCATCGCCATCATCATCTTGGATAACACCAACAAATGGGCGGGCCTCGTCCTCAACGGCATGGAGCAGGTCATGCTCCCCGCGGGCTACCAGACGGTCGTTTGCACGAGCAACTTTAACCCCGAGACCGAGCTCATGTATGTCGACAAAATGCTCTCACTGGGCGTCGATGGTTTTATCATCCAGCCACGGCAAATTTCAAGGCAGTCCACGACCGCATCAAGCGCGCCGACAAGCCCGTCGTCTTTTTTGACGCGGCCATCTACAGCCCAGGCACCAGCTGGATCAAAACCAACCTCTACGACGGCGTGTACAATGCCACGCAGGCGCTTCTCGACGCCGGCTACGAAGACTTCTTTTCCATCGCCGCCAACATGACCGAAATGCGCACTCGCATGGAACGTTTTCAGGGATATGCCGAGGCATTGGCCGCGAATGGGCAGCTCTACAAAGCCATCCCCATCGATCACAACAAGCCGTCGATCAACGAGCTCACCGAATACTTTAAATACAAGTTCAACCCCGCCAAGCGCACGCTCATCTTCGTACAAAACCAATGGGCGCTTCCCCGTGTCTACAAGGCCCTCCAACCCATGGCCCATCTACTTCCGCAGCAAATAGGTCTTTTGGGACTCAACTGCGAAGACTGGACCAACCTCACCACGCCGACCGTCTCCACCATCATCGAGCCCGTCGACCAGGAAGGTCGCGAAGCAGCCGAGATGCTGCTCGCCCTACTTGACGGCAGCAGCGAACCCGGCGAGCAGCGCATTCTCGAGTGCAAGCTCAACTGGCTCGACTCCACCTCGATCTAGCCATACGTCAAATTTGAAGCAAATGAACCAGTAGCGTTTGTCCCAAATCTTAAGTATTTGTTCGACAGAACGGCCCCCGCCGGCTCCTGCTAGACTGATAGATTCCCAACCGTCCATCCAGGAGCCGCAATGTCGCGCAAGTCCGCCTACAAGCAAGTACTTTCCATCGGCACCGCCGTGGTGCTGGGATTTGCGCTGTTTACGGGATCGCTCGATGGGGCGCCCAAGTTGCTGTCGCCGCAAAGCGATGAGCAGGCAGCGGCTCTGGCCGAGAAGCAAAACGAGAGTCCCAGCCGTACCGACGACGAAGCGGACTTGGTCGCCCGGCTCGAATCGGGAACAGCGAGCTCCGAGGACTCCGGCAATGGCTCCGATTCCGTCGCAACCAACACCGGCGACGACGCCTCCACAGACAGTGCCGCCACCCCCATCGACGAGGTGGAAAACCCCGACCTCAACCGCGCCCGCGGCGTATATCTCAGCAGCATTCCCGACTACGCCGGCAACCCCTACGCTGCCCTTCGCGCCGACAGCACGCACCCGCTCGGCACGCCGTCATTCACGCTCGACGAGTATGAGCGCGCCACAAATGAGGGCTGCTTTAAGAAATTCTCCAAGCTCGACAGTCTGGGCCGCACTCGCAAGGCGCTCGCCTGCGTAGGCCCCGAATCACTCGGTCAAGGCGAGCGCGGCGATATCTTGCGTATCCATCCCGCTGGATGGCGCCAGCAGCGCTACGACTTTATTCCGGGCCAGAGCCTCTACAACCGTTGCCACCTTATCGCCTGGTCGCTCTGCGGCGAAAACGCCAACCGCAAGAATCTCCTCACCGGCACGCGCTACCTCAACGAGACGGGCATGCTGCCGTTTGAGGAGCAGATTCTCGGCTACATCCGCGAAACGGGCAACCACGTGCTCTACCGCGTCACGCCCATGTATAACGAAGAGGAACTTGTCTGCCGCGGCGTGCGCCTTGAGGCGCAATCGGTCGAGGACCACGGCAAGACCCTCTGCTTCCACGTATATTGCTATAACCTACAGCCGCACGTGCAGATCGACTACGCCACCGGCCGCAACCAGGCATCCGGAGACTAGTGCCGACCGCGCCGCCCGTAACCAAAAAATGATCCGCAATCCTTCCGTCGCATACGGATCAAATAAGGCCGCCCCGGTTACCCAGGGCGGCCTTTTCGTCAGCACCTACATTGCAGGCAAAGCCCCACGCTACTTGGCGCGGCCCTCCTCATAGCGCTCGACCAGCTTGGCCTGAACGTCATAAGGCACCTGCTCATAGCCTGCGGGCTTCATGGTAAAGTCGCCCGTGCCGCGCGTGATAGAGCGCAGGCGCGTCGAGTAATCCGTCAGCTCGGCCAGCGGGGCCTGGGCAATGACCACGGTGTCGCCGCGCTCATCGGTCTCCATACCCGTCACGCGACCGCGCGAGGCCGAGATGTCACCCATCACGGCACCGGCGTAGCTCTCGGGGATTGTCACCGTGATTTCCTCGATGGGCTCCAGCACCACCGGGTCGGCATCGGCGCATGCCTTGCGCAGGCCGATGCGAGCCGCCGCGCGGAACGCCATCTCGTTGGAGTCGACGCTGTGATACGAGCCGTCGTACACAGCCACGCGAATGCCCGTGAGCGGATAGCCGGCAATGATGCCGTCCCTCATGGTCTCCTGGACGCCCTTGTCCACGGCGGGAATCAGCGAGCGCGGAATGCGGCCGCCCACGACCTCGTCCACAAACTCATAGCCATCGCTCGTGCCGTCGGGCCCAATGAGCGGCTCCACGCGCAGCCAGCAGTCGCCGTACTGACCGGCGCCGCCGGTCTGCTTCTTATGGCGGCCCTGGGCACTTGCCGTACGGCGAATGGTCTCGCGATACGGAATGCGGATCGGCACACTCTTGGCAGCAACCTTGGTGCGATCCTCCAGACGGTTGAGCAGCACCGAAACCTGCGCCTCGCCAACGGCGGAGATAATGGTCTGGCCAGTCTCCTCGTCGCGGTCGATGCTCATAGTCGGATCGGCCTTGCAGGCCTTCTCGATAAACGTGTAGAGCTTCTCTTCGTCCCCGCGATTCTCGGCCTCGATGGCGATGCGGTACTGAGAGTTGGGGAACTTAAACGCCGCAGCCTCGACCTTACCGGTAATGGAGAGCGTATCGCCCGTCTCGGCAGCCAGCTTGGGCGCCACGATGATGTCACCGGCATAGGCGTGACCGACCTCGGTCATGTCGCGGCCGCACATCACATACAGGTGAGCCAGACGATCGCTCTTGCGCGTACGGGCGTTGACCAGCTCAAGACCCGGCTCAAGCGTGCCCGTCAGCACCTTGATAAAGCTGATGCGACCCTGCTGCGGGTCGGCCAGCGTCTTAAACACAAACGCCACCGGGCGGTCATCGTCACTCGAGATCTTGAGCGAATCGCCGTCGATGAGCGGCATCTCGCCGTAGTCTGTCGGCGCTGGGAAGTACGTGGCGATGTCGTCCATCAGCGAGTTGACGCCCTGCTCCTTAATGCAATCGCCCGCAAAGACCGGCACAAAGATGCGCTCGGCAATCGCCTTCGACAGCAGGCCCTCAAGCTCCTCCTGCGTCAGCGTCTCCTCGCCTTCCAGGTACTTCATCATCAGCTCATCGTCAGCCTCGGCCACCAGCTCGCACAGATGGTCATGGGCTTCCTCGGCCTGGGCACGATACTCCTCGGGAATCTCCGACTCAACGGCTTCGGTGCCGTTGCAGTGGCGCGCTTCATGCGCACCAGGTCGATGATGCCGTCAAAGTCCTCGCCCTCGCCCCAGCCCAGGGTCACGGCGCCCAAGCGTGTACCAAAGCGCTCCTGCAGCAGGTCCATAGTGGACGCAAAGCTGGCCTCGGGACGCGACAGGCGGTTTACGAACACCGCACGCGCCAGGCGCAGGTCCTCGGCGGCATACCAGAGCTTAACCGTCGTAGGCTGTGGGCCGGCCTCGGCGTCGACCACAAACAGAGCCGTTTCGCAGACGCTCATCGCGGCAAAGGCGTCGCCGATAAAATCGGGATAGCACGGGGCATCAAGCACATTGATGCGTGTGCCCTTCCAGTCGATCGGCGCGATGGTCGTCGAGATGGAAAATGCACGCTTGACCTCTTCAGGGTCATAGTCGAGCGTGGGCTTGGTGCCGTCGTGGCCGCCCAGGCGGGCGGTCTTACCAGAAAGGTGGAGCATGGCTTCGGCGAGTGAAGTCTTGCCCACCCCGCCTTGGCCTACGAGCACCACGTTCCTTACATTACCGGTCTTGGGAGCACCCATGATGACCTCCTTGCAGGGCCGCGCGCAATGCGCGACGCCAACGGGGAGAGTTCGCGGTCGGTGCCGTCCCGGAAGCAGCATGGTCGGCAGCCGAGCCGGCTCACCCTCCAAATGTCCTATGCCACCACCCTACTCACGGGTGACTGCCCATGCACACCTTTCGGCGCACGTATGAATACAGGCGGCGAGAGGACAGGGCAAGCATGCCAGGCGATTATTAAACCCCATCGATACAAATAAAAGCCGTCGCAGACCATAAGACCTGCGGCGGCTTCTTCTCAATACATAGCTGAGCCTAGCCCTCGATACGGCTCAAGAACTCACGGGTGCGCTGCTCACGCGGATGGTCGATAACCTGCTCGGCAGGACCCTCCTCGACAATGCGACCGCCGTCCATAAAGACCACGCGGTCGGCAACATCGCGCGCAAACTGCATCGCATGGGTCACGATCACCATCGTCATATTCTGCGCGGCAAGGTCTTTAATGACACGTAGCACCTCGGCCGTTAGCTCGGGATCGAGCGCCGAGGTCGGCTCGTCAAAGAACAAGATCTCCGGGTCGAGCGCCAAGGCGCGGGCGATACTCACACGCTGTTGCTGACCGCCCGAAAGCTCACATGGCACCTTGTTCTCGTTTCCCGCAAGCCCCATCTGCGCGATCAACTCACGCGCACGTGCTTCGGCCTGCTCGCGCGGGCGTTTGAGCACGCGAATCGGAGCATCGGTGATGTTTTTCATCACGGTATAGTGCGGAAACAGATTGTAGTTCTGAAACACCAGGCCAAATCGCGAGCGTGCCTGCTTGGGCACGTCGCCTTTCGCATATACCGCACCCGATCCCGCGTCCGTCGCAACGGCAAGGTCGCCAAACGAGAGCGATCCTCCGTCGAGCGTCTCGAGCAGCGTGGCGCAGCGCAGCAACGTAGACTTACCGCCGCCTGAAGGCCCGATAATCGCCACGACCTCGCCGCGCTTGACCTCGAGCGAGATATCCTTGAGCACCTCATTGCCGCCAAACGCCTTACGCGCGTTCGATATATTCATTACCGTTCCGGACACGGGAACCTCCATGTGTTTGAGAAGTCAGCGAGCGTGTGGCTGACGAGACAATGTGCTTCGAAAGAGGAGCGCCGCGTACTTCTGTACGCAAGCGACGGTTTGAGGAGCAGATTGGCCGTCAGGCACGCGCGCAGCGTCGAGCAGTCCGCCGTTCGCTAGAACGGCGGAACGATCTAGTCATGATAATAGTCCAGCTTCTTTTCGGCGGCACCCAGCAGCATTTCGACCACAAAGTTAAAGACCCAGTAAATCAGCGCCGCGATCGCAAACGGCACCATGCTCACCTGCGAGGCGACCAGCGCCTTGGCCGTCGAGAACATCTCACCCACGCCAATGGCAAACGCCAGCGACGTGTCCTTGACCAGCGTGATGATCTCATTGCCCATCGCCGGCAGAATACGCTTGGCGACCTGCGGCATCACGATATACAGAAACGTCTGCACGCGCGAGTAGCCCAGCACCTCGGCTGCCTCGTATTGACCACGCGGAATGGACTGCAGACCCGAGCGATAGATCTCGGCAAAGTAACCGGCGTAGTTGATGATGAACGCCACGACGCACGCCGTCCACTTGGAATCGGGCGTGAGCGAAATGCCAAACACGTAGTACGGGGCAAAGTAGATGGCAAACATCTGCAGCATGAGTGGCGTACCGCGCATGACCGAAATGTAGATGCGCGCAATCCAGCGAAGCGGCGCAATTTTGCTCATGCGCATGAACGCCACGGGGATTCCCAGCGGAATCGACCCCAGCAGCGTCAGCACAAACAACTGCAAGCTGACCAAGAATCCCTGGCCAAGCATCTGCATCATGACCTGAATAGACAACCTAAGCTCTCTTTCACAGCAACGGAACAGCGAACCCAATGCTAAAGCGGGTTTTCCAGGTGCCCGAGTTTGCCGTGAAAGAGGAGCGCCGCGTACTAAATGTACGCAAGCGACGGTTTGAACGGCAAAATCGGGTGCCTGGGAAAGCCGCTATTTGAGCACCCAGTTGTCGAAGGAAAGACCGTAGCTCGCATACTTATCGCACAGGTCCTTGACCGTGCCGTCCTCGTAGAGCGCCTTGAGCGACTCGGTCACGGCATCGGCGGACTTGGTGTCGCCCTTCTTAAAGCCGACGGCGTAGTGCTCGCTGGACAGCGGCTTGTCGAGCTGCGTATAGGCATCGGGCTTGGCGGCAAGCTGATACTGGGCAATCGAAAGGTCGCAAGCCACGGCATCGACCGCGCCGCTCTCGAGCTGCATAAAGGCCGTGTTGTACTCGCCGATGGTATCGAGCGTGGCAAACGTCGCGGCCAGATCCTTCTGGTCGCCCTCGAGCACATCCTGCGCAGCGGAATCGGTCTGAGTGATCACGGTCTTGCCAGCGAGATCGTCCCAGCTCTTGATACCCGCGTCCTTCTTGACCACGAGCACTTGCTCGTTGAGCATGTACGGCTCGGAGAACGTGTAGCCGTCCTCACGGCCCTCCATGGTAAAGCCGTTCCAGATGCAGTTGATGGCGCCGGAGTTGAGCAGCGTATCCTTGGCGTCCCAGTCGATGGCCTCGTATTTGACCTCCCAGCCTGCTTATCGGCAACAGCCTTGGCCAGATCGAGATCAAAGCCGGTGTACTCGCCATCGTCGCCCACAAAGCCGTACGAGGATAGGACTTATCAAAGCCCACCACGAGCTTCTTGGACTCCGCGGCGCCCTTCACATCCTTGGCCGCGGCAGAGCCAGCAGCGGAGCCCTTGCCAGCACCACCGCCGCAACCGACAAGGCCAAGGCCAAGCACCGCGGCGAGCGAGCCGGCTAGACCAACAAACTGACGACGAGACATATCGGTGTTCATGGTATTCCCCCTTGATGGCACTTTAGTTAAGTAAAGTGAGTCATGTAACGTTCAGAATCATACACTTTAGTGAGATGGAGTACAAGGGAGAGGCTCCCCGCCCGCGCCTGGCAAACGTCGTTGGGCTTATCACTGACGGGAAATGGGCGCTTGCATATCGTCCGCTAGCTTGGCACGGTACAATGCTTTCAGATTTCAATCTGTAAATTAGTGGGGTTAATTCATGGCAGAATCTCGTGCGGAGCGTAAGGCTCGTCGTGCTTTGATCGAGGCGGCTGAGGGGTCGGAGGAGAAAAAATCTTCCAAGAAATCCAAGTCGTCTCAGGATGCGAAGGGTAAGTCGGCGAAGGGCAAGGTTAAGACCAAGCGTTCTGGCTCTCGTCAGAGCGGGGATAAGGCGCCTCACGTTCGTTCCAAAGGCTCGCGCAAGGATTCGGCTCAGCCTGCGCGTAAGGCCGTGGATCCCAAGTCTCCCTGTTCGATCATGAAAGCTTGCGGTGGGTGCACGGCGCTCAATCGTCCTTATAAAAAGCAGTTGGCAGCTAAGCAGGCTGCTATGGAGGAGCTTTTTGCTGCTCTTTGCGAGCGCGAGGGTATTAGCGTCGACCCCATTCGCGGTATGGGCGTCACCTTGGGCGACCCGGGCAAGTATCCTGCGCCGCGTGGTTTTCGTCATAAGGCTGCCACTCCCTTTGCTCCCGGTAAGGAGGGCGCTGTCCGCTGCGGCTTCTTTGAGCGCGGTTCGCACAGAATCGTTGCCGTGCCCGAATGCCCCGTCGAGGTACCGGCGCCCGACAGATTCTTAACGGCATCGCGCGTGAAGCTGAGCGCCTGCACATTCCCGCCTTTAACGAGGACAAGCATCTGGGCTTGCTCCGCTATGCCGTCGTCCGCTGCGGTTGGCGTACCGACCAGATTATGGTCACCCTCGTGACCGCTCAGCGCGACTTGCCGCATGCGCAGGAGTTCTTTGAGGCTGTCGCCGCACTCGATCCGCATATCGTCACCGTTGCCCAAAACATCAACGGACGCCCCGGTAACGCCATCTTGGGTGAGGAGACTCGCATCGTCTATGGCGCCGAGTGCATGCGCGACCAGCTGCTCGGTTGCGAATTCGATATCTCCCCTACCGCGTTCTACCAGACCAACCCGCAGCAGACCGAGCTGCTCTACCAGCTCGCTATCGATGGCATGGATCTGCGCCAGGACGATGTGCTTATGGATGCCTACTGCGGCAGCGGCACCATCGGTCTTTGCGCAGCTAAAGAAGCCCAGAACAAGGGTATCGGAATCATGCTGCTCGGTGTGGAGCGCAACCCGGCGGGCATTGCCGACGCACGCCGCAATGCCGAGCTCAACGGCCTCACCCGCAGCGCTTGGTTTATGGCCGACGACGCCACCGATTACATCCTGGACGCTGCCGATAACAACGAGCGCGTTGACGTTCTCTCCATCGACCCGCCGCGCGCCGGCTCCACACCCGAGTTCCTCGAAGCCGCCTGCGCACTTAAGCCGCGCCGCATCACCTATATCAGCTGCAACCCCGTCACCCAAGAGCGCGACCTACACCAGCTCCTCGACGGAGGTTATCGCCTGCTCAAGATCACGCCGGTCGACATGTTCCCTCATACCGACCACACCGAGACCGTCGCGGTCCTCGAGCGCCGCTAATCCACCGGCACAAGAAAGGGGGCGGCCCGTCTGGACTGCCCCCTTCGCTTGGTTTATGAACTCCGCTACATCCCCTTGCGCAGGTCGCACACGCCGGCTGCCGCCATCTCGCGCAGCAGCGTCTCGCGATCGCGCGTCACGATCAAATCCAACGGGAAGTGAATCTCGTCGAGCATCTTGCGCGCCTGGTCGAGCTTGCCAATGGCCATACCAATGTGTGCGTCGGTCGAGACACCGATCCCCACGCCCAGCTCGGCGCAGCGCTCGGCAATCTTGCGACACACGTTCCAATGCTCGGCATCCGTGCCATGCTCAAGACTATGGTTGTTGATCTCGATGATCTTGTGCTTGGCCTTGGCCGCCAACAGCACCTCATCGATATCGAACGGCACGCCCGTACGACCCGTATGCCCAAGCATGAACACCTTGGGGCGCTCCAAGGCATTGATGTACATCTCGGTCGTCTGGGCGAGCGTCGCGCCTTCAGCGAGCTGCGGGTTATGCACGCTTGCCACCAAATAATCCAAATTACGCGTCACCAAATCGAACAGCGAATGCTCACGACTATACGAATCGCCGGCGATATCGAGCGAAACGGGAATGTCCTCGCCAAACAAGCTGCCGTCCAGCGAAACGATATCGGCCTCGGCGCCGCGAAGCACCAGCACGCCGCTCCAAATGCGCGGCCAGATATCCTGGTTAATAAAGAATTGGAAACTGCGCAGGTCATTGGGACAAGGCGTAACCATCGAGCTTAAATGATCGGCTGAACCGAGCACCTGAAGGCCGCGCTCTGCCGCCCAATAGATGTTCTCCTCGATGGTTGAGTACGCATGCGCAGAGAACATCGTATGAGTATGAATATCACAAGAAAGAAGGTAGGGCATCGGGTCTCCTTGTCCAGTATGGCCGTCGCGTATATTCATTGTACGCATAGCTTTCGGCAGTCGTAAAACTGCTTCATCCCAATCACACAACGGCATAAACAACGGGGCTTGGCTTAGCACCAAACCCCGTTTCACGTAAAACATTGCAAGCAGAGCGCTTTACTTTCGACGATATTCGTCGGCCAGTTGCTTCCAGGCAGGCAACGAATTGACAATGGTCTCGTAGCTCACACAGTAGCCAAGGCGGAACCAGCCCGGCATGCCAAAGCTATCCGAAGGCACCGCGAGCAGCTCATACTTCTTCGCGCGCTCGCAGAAGGCGTTCGCATCGGGCTCCAGCGCCTTCACCCACAGGTAGAATGCACCATCCGGCTCAACATAGGTGTAGCCATACTCCGCCAGTGCATCGGTAAGCGCGGTGCGGTTGCGTGCATAGGCCTCAACGTCACTCGGCTCATCGACGCAATCGATAATCACGCGCTGGAAGAGCACCGGAGCGCACACGAAGCCCAGCGTACGGGCGGCACCGGCAACGGCGGGCATTAGACGAGCTGCCTGAGGATTCGTATTGGGAACCAGGATCCACCCGACGCGCTCGCCCGGTAGCGAAAGCGACTTGGAATACGAGTAGCACACGATGGTGTGCTCGTAGATCGAAGGCACCCAAGGCACCTCGGCGCCATAGACAATCTCGCGATACGGCTCATCCGAGATAAGCATGATCGGATTCTCGGGATCGCGCTTGGCGTTGACCTCGCGTAAAACATTGGCCAGTCGCGTCAGGGTATCGCGCGTATACACGGCGCCCGTCGGGTTATTCGGTGAGTCGATGATGACAGCTGCCGTTTTATCGGTAATCGCCTTGAGCACATTACCCACGCTCAGCTGGAACGTTTCTTCATTGGCGAGCGCCTCAACACACGTACAGCCGGCCTTCTCAATCCAAACGCGATACTCCGGAAAGTATGGGGCGATAACAATAACCTCGTCGCCCGGGTTCGTAACGGCGTTGAGCGTGCAGGTGAGCGAAGCCGCGGCACCCACCGTCATAAAGACGTCTTTGCCCTCATAGTTCGTTCCAAAGCGGCGGTTGAGCGATTCGGCGACGGCTGCTCGACATTGCGGCAGGCCCGGAGCGGGGGTGTAGCCGTGCAGCTGGTCACTCGGCAGCTCCAAGGCCTTCTTAATGGACTCCGCCACGGTATCGGGCGCCGAAACGCTCGGATTGCCCAGCGAAAAATCGAATACGTTCTCCGCACCGATCTGTGCCTTGCGCTCAAGGCCATAGCTAAAGATCTCACGGATGATGGAGCTTTCCGCCCCGCGAGCATACATAGTTTCGTTGATCATCTGTTCCCCTTTCGCATAGGCGCTATTGTACGCTTTAGCCGAGCAAAGTGCCGCAGCAATGTTGATTGGGGACAGACTTAAATGCGTGAAAACGCTCATTTAAGTCTGTCCCCAATCAACATATCGCTCAAAAGAAAAGCCTCCACAGGTTTCCCCGCAGAGGCTTTCGCTACAAGAACTATTTGTCGGCGTCGGTGTTGCCGTCAGCGTTGGCAGCATTGCCATCACCGGCATCATCGGATGCGGCTTCGGCATCCTCCTGCATGGCCGCCTGCGCAAAGGCGCGGCATCAGCCGCCAGCTCTTCCTCGCTCATACGAGGCGCGCGCTTCTTGGTCGGCATGCGGCCGCCTTGGCATTGCGCTCCTCCTTGGCCGCCAGGATATCGCCCTCGCGCTCAAGGTAGGCGTCCCACTCGTTATCGAGCAGGGCATTCACGGCATCGCCCTCGACAGTCTCGCGCTCAAGCAGCACCTTCGCCATCAGATCGAGCTGATCGCGACGGGCGTCCAGGATCTCGACCGCACGACGATGGGCCTCACGCATAATGCGCTGAACCTCGATATCGATGCGGCGCGCCGTCTCCTCGGAGTAATCCTGGTGATCGGCGTAATCGCGACCAAGGAATACCTGATGCTGCGCCTCACCAAACACTTGCGTACCCAGTTCCTCGCTCATGCCCAGGCGCGTGACCATCTCGCGCGCCATCTTGGTCGCGCGCTCCAGATCGTTGCTCGCGCCCGACGTGATGTCGTCGCACATGAGCTCCTCGGCAACGCGACCGCCCAAGAACACGGCGAGCTCGTCGAGCATCTCGTTCTTGGTCTTGAGGAAGTGATCCTCCTGCGGAAGCTGCAGTGTGTAGCCCAGGGCCTGACCGCGGCTGACGATCGAGATCTTATGAACCGGATCGGAGTGCTCCAGGATGTGGCCCACCAAAGCGTGACCGCTCTCATGGTAGGCAATCGTGGTGCGCTCGGCCTCGGTCATCACGCGACCCTTGCGTTGCGGTCCGGCAATCACGCGCTCCATCGACTCCTCGACCTCGTCCATCGAGATCACGGAACGATGACGGCGAGCGGCCAGCAACGCAGACTCGTTGAGCAGGTTCGCCAAATCGGCACCAGTAAAGCCAACGGTCATCTGGGCGAGCTTCTCAAACTTAACGTCCTCGTCCATCGGCTTGTTCTCAGCATGCACGCGCAAGATCTGCTCGCGGCCCTTCACGTCCGGACGGTCGACCGTAACTTGACGATCAAAACGACCGGGGCGCAGCAATGCCGGGTCCAGAATATCGGGGCGGTTGGTCGCGGCGATCAGGATGACCGACTCGCTTTCCTCAAAACCGTCCATCTCGACCAGCAGCTGGTTGAGCGTCTGCTCGCGCTCGTCGTGGCCGCCGCCCAAACCGGCTCCACGCTGACGTCCCACGGCATCGATCTCGTCAATAAAGATGATCGACGGAGCCTGAGACTTGGCCTCCTTAAAAAGGTCGCGCACGCGGCTGGCGCCGACACCCACGAACATCTCGACAAAGTCAGAGCCCGAGATACTAAAGAACGGCACGCCCGCCTCGCCGGCAACGGCCTTGGCCAGCAGGGTTTTACCGGTACCCGGAGGGCCCACCAGCAAAACGCCGCGCGGAATCTTGGCACCCAGCTTGCGATAGCGGTCCGGATCGCTCAAAAAGTCGCGGATCTCCTCGAGCTCTTCGACTGCCTCGTCCACGCCGGCAACGTCCTCGAACTTGACCTTGGGGCGCGTGGCCTCGTTGGTCTTGGCGTTGGTCTTGCCAAACTGCATGTTCCTATTATTGGCGCCCATCATCTGGCGCATAAAGTAGAACATGATGGCGATCAGGGCAATCGTCGGAAGCACACTCATCGCCAAGTCGCCCCAAAAATCGGGATCGTTGGTGTTGACGATGTACTTGGTATCGGGGTGCTCCGCCATGAGCTCGGCAAGCGAATCGGAACCGACATAGGTCGAGGAAAAGCTCTTGAGCTCGCTCGTGTCGCCCTTGTCCTTTTTCGTCTTCCAGTAATGACCCGTCACGCTTCCGTCCTGAACCGTATAGGTCAGATCTTCGACGCGATCCTGCTTGATGGCGCTGACCATCTCACTCGTCGCGAGCTTTACGGTATTGCTGGAGTTGGCAAAGCCGGAGCCCATGTTAAAGAAGGCGTAACCCAGGAGCGCGCAAGCCAAAAGAAAATACAGCCAGCCCGTACGCGTGGGCTTCTTGCCTCCGGGCATCCCCGGGATCTTTGGGTCCCGGGGAGTCTGGGAATTGTTGTCGTTACGGTCGTCGGGCATCTTACGAATAAACCTCCGGTTTCAAAATGCCCAGATACGGAAGGTTGCGATAGCGCTCGGCATAGTCGAGGCCGTAGCCCACCACAAAGGCATCGGGGCAATGGGTTCCAACATACTTGGGCGTGACGGCCGAGACGCGGTCCTCAACGTCCTTCCACAGGAAAGCAGCGACCTCCAGCGAGGCGGGCTTACGGCTCTCGAGATTCTTCATCAGGTACTTGAGGGTCAGGCCCGAGTCCAGAATGTCCTCGACAATCAGCACGTCGCGACCACGGATGTCGATATCCAGGTCCTTAATGATACGCACGATGCCCGAAGACTTCACACCGTCGCCATAGCTCGAAACAGCCATGAAATCGATGTTGGTCGGCAGCTCGATCTTGCGCATCAGGTCGCCCATAAAGACCACGGCGCCGCGCAGGACCGCAATCAGCACCAGATCCTTACCCGCGTAGTCGCGAGTAATCTGCTCGCCTAGGCGAGAGACGATACCGTCGATATCCTCCTGCGTAAACAGAACCTTCTCGATATCCGGATGTTGAGAAGCCATGACAACCCTTTCTTGTGCTTATCGCCCACGCACCGCCGCATGGACGCGAACTACACATTCTAGCAGCGCACGGGGTATATTTACCAGCACGTGCGCCATCAGCGCGGGAATACCGTCAACGTCGCACAGAATAGCTGGCGCGAAGCGCTATTCCGCATCGACCACACGAAGCAGATATGCCACGCGCGTTGCGGCCGTGCATTTAAAACGCTCGTCCGCGCGAACGCCCGCGACCCATACTACGGCACCTCCCGGAGCCGTTCTTACCACGGGTACGCCAGAGCGGTCTGAAACAGGAATGCGCGCCTCGTTTAACAGGTCTGACACTTTCTTGCTTCGGCCGTTCATCCCCAACGGCACATCACGTCTCCCGGCACAGGGCTATCCACCCACAGGCGCGCCGATCGTGCCTCGGTGGGAATCTCCCCGCGCGAGCCGGCTAACATCCGCTCGCTATCGCGGTCGGCAAACCCCAGGGCCGCCGCATCCACCAAGGCCGCAACCTTTCCGGCAGCAGCAAGCTCGCGGGCACGGTGCACGATATCGCACCCCGGCTCCACAGCCATCGGCTCCGCTGTCAGCATATGCCCCGCCCCCAGCGGCAGACGACCGGGAACGGAGATCCAATCGGCCACTAAACCCTCGCGCGCCGCCGGGGCCTTGAACGCCAGCGTGCCAAACTCCACACGGGCATCAATTCCCGCAGGAAGCGTAACCGAGCCCGAGCCCGCAGCGACGCAGGCGAGCACGCGCTCCACGTGCCGCATCTCCGGTCGCGCGTCGGGATCGATGCGCTTAATCGCCAATCGCACGATACGCCGTGCAATCACAACCTCAGCGGCGGCAAGACGGCGCGCATCGAGCACAAGTGCGCCCGCCGCTTCCTTGCGCAGGCAGCTTCGAAACGCCTGTGCCGAAAGCTGGGAAAGAAAGGCGTCTTCGTCGCCCAGAATTTCGCAAGCGGCGCCAATCGTCTTACAGACGCTCGCGTTGCGCTGTGCCACCACCGGCATCACCCGATGGCGTACATAGTTGCGCAGGTACGAAACGTCCTCGTTGCTTTCATCTTCCCGCCATGGCTGACCGTGCACCTGCAGATAGCTCACGAGTTCATCGTGCGTGAGGTCGAGCAAGGGGCGAACCACAATGTTCCGACGGCGCGGAATGCTCGATAGACCCGCGGGACCCGACCCTTTAATGGCATTCATCAAAAATGTTTCCGCGCGGTCCGACGAAGTATGCGCGGTACAGATACGAGCCGCCGTCCGCGGTGCGCCCGATTCGGCACAAAGTTCGCGAACATATCTCCGTGCCGCGGCATAGCGCACCTCGCGAGCCGCAGCCTCGATATTGCCCGATTCGTCATCAAAATAGGCATGCTCAACACACAGCGGCAAACCGTATTGTGCGCACAGGTCACGTACAAAGGCCTCGTCGCCATCGGATGCCTCCCCGCGCAGATGATGGTTTACATGCAGCACGTGCAATCGCTCGCGCGCAATGGGAGCGACGCCGCGCCCGTCCTGGATATCCAGCTTTGATGTGCAAGCCATAAGGAGCAGCGCCGTCGAGTCCGCACCGCCTGATACCATAAGCACTACGGGGGCAGCGGCCTGCCGCGTTGCCAGGGCGCTCTTATCCGTCCTCGGCGCGGCATGATGTCCATAGTGCTGAGATACCGTTGGCATTCGCTTCCTCCTCTATTCGTCCGCACTCATTGTATCCTTTGGAATCTTATGTCTCGCCTGCACCTTCATATCCTCGGCAGCGGCTCAAAAGGCAACTGCGCACTCGTCGAGGGACCTCAGGGGCTCATCATGATCGACAACGGCCTGTCCCGCCGCGAGACACTTAAACGCATGGCGGAGCTTGGCCTCTCGGCAGACGACGTCGCCGCTCTTGTAATCACCCATGAGCATGGTGACCATATCAAGGGGCTCGATGTATGGTGCAAGCACTGGCATGGTCCCCTCTTTGCCAGCAAGGACACCCTTTCATGCAAAGAAAACCTCGCGCGCCTGCCCGTAGAGGAATTTGACCCCGGCGACACGCTCCCCATTGCCGGCATCCACGTGCAAACCTACTCAACATCGCACGATGTCATCAATCCTGTCGGCTATCGATTTAATGCTCTCGATGATTCCATTGGGTTTGCCACCGACACCGGAGAGTTATCGAGCAAGGCCATAGGCATCCTCAAAGACTGTCGAGTTCTCGCGCTCGAAAGTAACCACGATGTAACTATGTTGCGCGAAGGAGCGTACCCCCGCTTTCTTCAGGAGCGCATCCTGTCCACAAAGGGGCACCTCTCCAACAACCAGGCCGCCGAAGCCGCGCGCGAACTTGTTACCGATCGCACCGAACAACTCATCGCCATGCACATCAGCCAGGACAATAATCGTCCAAGCCTTACCGTCAAAAGCTATGCCAACGCGCTTGATGCAAGTCTCGATGATGAACTCGGCAGTTCTGCCACCCGTCTTCAAGGGCCACGGAAGCTCTCGATACGCCCTGCAAGCCAGTATCAACCGACAACCATTCAATAGCCCCTCAAGACAACAAGGGGGGGCTGGGAATCACTTCCCAGCCCCCCCTTAACTCATACTCTCGATTGAAGCAGAGCCATCGTTAGTCGATGGAGATCTTCGTAACGTTCTTCTTCTCGACAATCTTGGGAACCGTAACGGTCAGGATGCCGTCAGCATACTTAGCCGAAAGGCCCTCGCTCGAAGCGTCCTTCAGATACACGCCGCGCGTCGCGCTGTACGAGCTAAACTCCTTCTGCAGGAAGTTCTTGCCCTCGTTCTCCTCGTCCTCCACAACGTTCACGCTAATCGACAGGCGACCCTCGTTAAGCTCAACGTCGATATCATCCTTAGCGACGCCGGTCAGATAGGCCTTGACCTCATAACCATCGCCCTTGTCCTCGACATCAACGGGGAACGCCTTGGAAGCAATCGAGTTGTTTGCAAGATCGGTCATATCATCAAACAAATCGAACAGCGAGCTAGCAGAAGGACGAACGCCAAAAACCGAACGATAAGGAACCATGCTTGCCATGTTTACCACTCCTTTTAAGGACTGCCGAGTCATCTTCTAGGTGACTGGGACTTCTTTTGACGCTGTTATATATGCCCAGCCGCTTCTTATATATACATCGACTATAAAGTTTTTTGAGTCTATTGATATAAGCATATCTAAGTCTGGTTGGCTAAGGTTTTGTCTAATAAACGGAATTTGAACGAAGGCTTAAATAATGTATGCAATCCCATCAAAACTAGACGGCTGGCTTACAATGGGCGCATACACGATATTGATGACGAGCTAAGGGCATCATGGACGATCAAAAACAGAACAACACGTTTATGCCGGAGCAGGACGAAGCATCCAGCCCGCAACCGATTCGATTCCATCGCCCCCACATCTCGCAAGAGCCCATCAATGGCCCAGAGCCCAAATATGTGACAAGAAACCGATATCAAACGCTCGAAGAAGCCCAAACGGGACGTAAACATATGGCGTTGCCTCGGGAGACCCTGTATATCTGAAAGACGCACCATTATCTAAAAACAGCGCAGCTAGTGATGAGCCGATGAAAGCATCCGCCGCTCATCAACAAAGAGGGCCTCGACCCAAGCAAACCTTGACGCATTCGGCTCGCTATCTCGAAACGCCAAAACAGGGAAAATCAATCTTCGTTTCGTCAAGTAAACGACGCAAGCAGCATCAGCTGACAATTCTGCTTTTGATCATTGCGGCCATAGCAGTTGCCCTTGTTATACGATTTATTTTCTTTAAATAAAGGCTCAATACCGAAAACAACAAGATCGTCTGGTGTAATTGAGTCATTTACGCCCCGTAAACGCAAAAAAGGGGGAGGCCTCGCGGCCTCCCCCTTCTTCAAGTCATCCGACGGCTCGGTGCCGTCCACCGGTCAGCGGCGCCCTGGCCTCCCACGGGCTGGCCCCGCAGTACTCTCGGCGCGATGGGGCTTA
>JAQEDJ010000022.1 GCA_027669525.1 Coriobacteriaceae bacterium AM48-5
AGCGTTCATCCTGAGCCAGGATCGAACTCTCCGTCCAAAATATCTGGGCTTCGAGCCGTCCGGTCCTCTCAGTCCATCGCTGATCGGTTCCGTTCGATTCATATGGTTTAAGTATAGGAAAAGGAATTTCTCGGGGCCGCCTCTCGGCGGCCTTGCGAAAAACAAATCCAAGTTAGACCATTTCAAATGGTTCGATGTCTGCCCGGATGCGACACTGAATGTGTCCATCCTCGCAGTATCCGGTTCTCAAGGTGCACGCCTGGCGGCTGATCCGGTCCGACCGGGCCGCGCGGCAAGGAGATATATTGCCAGACCGGAGGGGCGCCGGGGGCGGGAATTCCACTCTTCACAAGTCCTACACAATACATCGCTTCCTATATAAGTAATAGAAAGGCTGGTGCAGAAATACTGCACGTATCAGATGATGACCCTTCGGTTAAGAGATATATAAAGATCGGTCACCTGTAAGTGTCTATCTACCCACGCTTTTGCTATATAAACCAGCGCTTCAGATAAAAAGAGGGAGCGCCGCGCACAACGCGACACTCCCCTAGCGATTCAAGAGAATCTATTAAGCCTCGAGAGCCTTCTTGGCGATGGTAGCCAGCTCGTTGAAGGACTCGATGTCCTCGTAAGCCATCTGAGCCAGGACCTTGCGGTCGAGCTCGATGCCGGCAACCTTCAGGCCGTGCATGAACTGAGAGTAAGAGATGTCGTTCAGGCGAGCAGCAGCGTTGATACGAGTGATCCAGAGAGAACGGATCTCGCGCTTCTTGTTGCGGCGATCACGATACTGGTACTGCAGGGAGTGCTGGACCTGCTCTTTAGCATGCTTGTAAGTACGCGAAGCGGCACCGTAGTAACCCTTCGCACGGTGCATAACGGTACGGCGCTTCTTCTTGGCGGCAACAGCGCGCTTAATACGTGCCATGTTCTATCAACTCCTAGACGGTTAAACGAAAAACGGGAACGCGAACTTAGGCGAGACGCGACTTGATGACCTTGCGGTCGGCAGCGGCGATCTCGGTCTCCTGACGGAAGCCACGCTTACGCTTGGTGGACTTCTTGCTCAGGATGTGGCTCTTGAAAGCCTTGGCGCGCATAAGCTTGCCGGTACCAGTCTTGCGGAAACGCTTCTTGGTGCCGCTGTGGGACTTCATCTTAGGCATGAAATACTCCTTAATCGGTTACAGAACACTAGTTACTTGCTATCGCTTGCCGCTTTATCCTCATCGAAGGCGCCTTAATCGGGGCGAGCAGCATAAGCATGTTACGGCCTTCCATCTTAGGCTTGGACTCGACCGTAGCGTAAGACTTGAGATCCTCGGCGAGACGCTCGAGAACGTTAAGGCCCTGCTCCGGGTGAGCCATCTCACGGCCGCGGAACATGATGGTGATCTTAACGCGTGCGCCCTTCTTGAGGAAACGCAGAACGTGGCCCTTCTTGGTCTCGTAGTCGCCAACGTCGATCTTGGGTCGGAACTTCATTTCCTTGACCTCGACCTTGGACTGGTTCTTACGAGCAGCCTTGGCCTTCATGGCCTGCTGGTACTTGAACTTACCGTAGTCCATGACCTTGCAGACCGGCGGCTCCGCGTTGGGAGCGATCTCGACCAGGTCGAGACCCTGATCGTCGGCGACGCGCTGGGCATCGCGGATGGCGAACAGGCCGAGCTGAGAGCCATCGACGCCAATCAAACGACACGAAGATGCAGTGATCTCGTCGTTGATGCGGGTGTCATCAGACTTAGCTATTTTCCCTACCTCCATTCATAAAAAATAACCCGGCGCTTCTCAGCAACCAGGTCGTACACATAGACTTCCTCGATTTGAGGAAGGGAATCTAAGTTGTATGACCAGTCAGCTGCTCATTGGCGCCAAAAGGTGGGAACCCTCAGGTTCCTCTTCATGGCATTGCGGGAACAACGCCTTGCGAATAATAACACGTACAGCGCGTTATCACATTACGTACACGAAAAAGGGGCCTTGACCCCCTTGAACACTCGCTTGTATGTATGGTGCCCGAGGCGAGACTCGAAGGGCCTTCGCTTCGCGAAGCCCCGGGCTTCGGGCGCGTGGCGCCCTCGCCACGCTCCGCTACAAACAGGCCACAAGCCTGTTTGCTTAACGCTTCGCGCGCTCACGCGAGTTCGGCACGAAAAAGGGGGCCGCAACCCCCTTGAACGCTCGCTTGCATGAATGGTGCCCGAGGCGAGACTCGAACTCGCACGTTGTTGCCAACGGTGGATTTTGAGTCCACTGCGTCTGCCAATTCCGCCACTCGGGCACACAATGCGTGAGTTAGTTTATCACAGCTTTCTACCGATTAGTCCGAAAATGGAACTTCGAGCATTTCGATGAGTTCGACCGTGCGGAGCATCTCGCGCCGACGCATCCGCGACCGTCAACCGAAGCCTCACCCATCTGGTTATCGTAAGGGTCCTCGCGCATGCCGTCGAAAGAGGGCTCAAACTCTGCCTGGAATCGATTGTTGGCCACCATACGCCACGGGTCGAGATTGCCAAAGTAGTGACGGCGGCGCCATTCCTCCCCCATCCTGCGAGCAGAAGATCCAAATGACACGTCGGCGTTGAGCCAACCGGTCTGCGGCGTATAGAACTCTGCCCAGTCGTGCGACCCCACCGAATCGGGCGCAACATACAGGCCGCTCTGCCAACGGGCAGGCACGCCCGCGATACGGCACATGGTGATAAACGTGAGCGCCATAACGCCGCAATCGCCGCGGAGCGAATGCGCGCAGCCATCGGCAATAGATCCCAAAAGCAAGTACGGCGGCTGATAGCGATAGTCGATATACTGCGTCAGGTAATCATAGATAGCACGGCGCGATCGAGCGGATCCTCGAGCCCGTCAATGACACGGGCCGTCAGCTGCTGCAGATACGGCGTGAATGCAATGTGCGGACGGTCCTCGGAAATATCCTCGGGCAGAGGCGCATCCATAAGCGGGTGAACCGGAAGTGTGCCACCGTAGACATCACAATAAGCAGCATCGATGTGATAACGATAGGTCACCGAAAATAAGTGCTCGCTCGAGGAAGACCACGAGACGGTACGCGCCGAAGCATTCGCGGGAGCAACAGCACCCTCCGGCGTCATGTCGAGAATCTCGACCCGAGACTGCTGACGGCAGGCAGCCGCGACGGGAAGCCAAGCGCAAACGGCCTCCCCTTCCAGAGCGCCGGGGACAGACACGGACGCTTTAAGCGTAATGACGCGAGCCAATCCGTTTTGCGACTCCATCTCCTTGAGCATCTCGTTGCGCAGTGCTATTCCGTCCGCAGAATCGGGCCGCATGCCGGGAACCTCTTTGGGATATACGCGAAGCGAATCGAGGAAGTTGTCGAGAACGAACAGCTCACCATCGATAAAGCGCCAGTCAATACGCTTACGATTAATCAGGTCATCAAACTGCTCTTCGGTAAACTCTGGCCACTCCTCGCGAATCATCGCAATAGCCTGATCGCGAGACACCGAAAAATGAAGCGGCGTCTCGAGCATGCGATACCGCTCGGCACGAACACAAGCAGCCAGCGAAGGCTCGGGGTTCTGCTCCAAAAGGCGATCGCAGGCAGCAACAGCCTGCGTCAAATACCCGGCATCCTTAAGACGAAGAATCTCGGGCGGCAGTCCAACATCGAGATGACGAAAGTCATCACAGCAAACATCAGCAGAGCAACCAACTGGACCCTCGTCAATAACCTTCCCATCCGAAGGCAGTACATTAATAACAGCCATACCAAAACTCCAAGTCACTAGAACGCTTGAAGCCCATTGTAGCGAGATAAAAAGAAAGCCCCAACAAGGGAGCCATCAACACCGCTGAACGGTAGTCAAATAAATAATTCAGCCTCGTAACCCTGCGGCGTTAAACGAAGGAAGCCCCGTCCCCCGGAGCTGTTTTCTTGGCGCGACTTCTGGCAAAGCCAGGTGAGCGCAAAGGAAACAGTGTAGGGGGACGGGGCTTCCGGCGGGAAGTTTAGCGACGCTTACGCCTTGTTGACGGAGCCAAACTCCTCCATGAGCTCCTTGGTGCGGGCAACGATGTTGTCACGACCAGGCTTGAGGAGCTTGCGGGGGTCAAAGCCCTTGCCCTGCTGATCCTTGCCAGCCTCGATGTACTCGCGGACGCCCTTGGCGAAGACGAGCTGCAGGTCGGTGTTGACGTTGATCTTGGAGATGCCCAGGGAGATGGCCTTCTTGATCTGATCCTCTGGGATGCCGGTGCCACCGTGCAGGACGAGGGGCAGGTCGCCGGTCTGGGCCTTGATCTCGCCCAGGCGCTCGAAGGAAAGGCCAGCCCAGTCGGCGGGGTACACGCCGTGGATGTTGCCGATGCCGCAGGCGAGGAAGTCGACACCCAGGTCAGCGATCTGCTTGCACTCAGCAGGATCAGCGAGCTCGCCGCTGGAGGTCACGCCGTCCTCGGTGCCGCCGATGCCGCCGACCTCGGCCTCGATGGACATGCCCTTGGAGTGGGCAAGCTCAACGAGCTCCTTGGTGCGGTCGAGGTTAAGCTGGAAGGTCTCCTCGTGAGAGCCGTCATACATGATGGACGTGAAGCCGGCCTCGATGCACTTGAAGCAGTCCTCGTAAGAACCGTGATCGAGGTGAAGGGCGACGGGAACGGTAACGCCCGTGGCCTCGACGGCAGCCTTGACCATGTCGGCGCAGACCTTGAAACCGCCCATCCACTTAGCGGCACCAGCGGTGCACTGAAGGATCAGCGGAGACTTGGCCTCCTCGGCGGCCTGGAGAATAGCCAGGGTCCACTCGAGGTTGTTGGTGTTGAAGGCACCAAGACCGTACTTGCCGGCCTCGGCCTTCTTGAGCATGTCTGCTGCGTTGACGAGCATAAAAGAAACCTCCTGTAAGGTTGCTCCGATAACGCCTGAGATTTTACCACGGCGCACCCGAGCATAAACGTTCGTTTGTTCACGAATATCGTCCAAACAGACTTTTTTGACCGTTTGCCCTACGAAATCGACCCGTTGGGGAAAAATAGCTTGACGTTTGGACGCTTCTCGTGCTTCAAAAGCCGACTATTAAGCTAAATCTGCATGAAAGGGTTCTGCATGAGCTCGCGTGCCATGGTGGTCGAATCGCCATGACCGGTTAGGCAAACGGTATCGGGCGGGAGAAGCCGGGCGAGCTTGGAGAGCGAGCGCAGAATCGCCGCCTCGTCTCCTCCAGAAAGATCGGTGCGGCCGTGCCCACCCGGAAACAGGGTGTCGCCCACAAAGGCAATGTTCCCCTGCTCGGTGGCAGCAAACAAGACGATCCCGCCCGGCGTATGCCTGGCGTCTCGATCACCTGCAGGTAGATATCGCCCACCTCGATAGCATCTCCCTCGGCGAGCAGGTGCGTCGGCTCCTCGGGGTCAGGCGTCTCAATGCCCCACATAGCTCGCTGTTCCTCGATGTTCGCATGCGGCACCGCCACATCCTTAGCACACAGCTCATACTGGCAGCCCTCGCCAACGGTGGTTCGCACGCCTGCAACACCACCAACATGATCGGCATGGCCATGAGTGCATACGGCGCCAAACACGCGTACGCCGGGATGCTCGGCTCGAATATGCTCCACCAGGCGTTCGCCTTCCCATGCGGGATCGATAATCACGCACTCATTGTCCGAAATAACAGCATAGCTATTGGTCTGAATGGGACCGTTTACGAGCGTCTCGATCTCGACCGTTCCCTTGGGAGTTAAATCCAAGGACACAGCACTCATGTCCCTCTCCTCTCTATAGAACTCGAGGCATCAAACGATGCCTCGAGTGTAGCGAATATCGATAATGTGACACGTTCGTCGCGACTAAACGCGGCGCTTAAGCTGGGCTCCACCCTCACCGGGCATCAGGCGGCGCGCGTCGTAGACCGAGTCAACGCTGCTGATAGAGGCCAGCAGCGGATCCAGACCACTCGCGTCCGAGATCTCGACCATAAAGCGCAGGGTCGCAATGCCCTCGCGGTTGGTCGACGTGGCGGCAGAAAGGATATTGCCGCCCGCATCGCCAATGGCAATGGTGACATCCTTGAGCAGGCCCATGCGGTCCAGGCACTCGACCACGATCTCGACCTGGAAAAGCGTATCGGCAGCACCATCCCACTCTACGTCAATCATGCGCTCGGGATGCTCCATAAGACCCTTGACGTTGGGGCAGTTGGCGCGATGCACCGAGACGCCGCGACCGCGCGTGATGAAGCCGACGATATCGTCGCCCGTCACCGGATTGCAGCAATGCGCCAAACGGACCAGCAGACCGCTGTTGCTCTCGCCCTTGACGATAATGCCGTTGCTGGCGCTCTTGCCGCGCTTTTGCGGCTTGCGGTTGGAGCCGCGGGCGGGCTGCTTCACGACCTCGGCGATTGCCTCGGCCTTGGTGAGCTGCTCCTCGGGCTTGGGGTCCAAGATTTGCTCGACCTTGTTGCCCACGGCACGTGGGGCGACTTTACCCGCACCAACGGCGGCAAACAGGTCCTCGAGCTGCTTGTAGTTAAACTGCTCCGCCACGGTGTTGAGCGCACGCGTGGACCGCGGCGTAGAGATGCCGTACCCGCGCTTGCGCAGGTCCTTGGCCAGTATATCGCGGCCAGCAGCAGCGTCATCGTCTTTGGTCGCGGCAGCAAAATAGCGGCGGATCTTTGACTTGGCAGAAGGTGTCTTAACGATCTTGAGCCAATCGCGCGACGGTTTGGAACTCTTGTTAGTCAAAATCTCGACACGGTCGCCCGTCTTGATCTCGTGCGTGAGCGGGGCCACCGCACCGTTGATCTTAGCGCCAACGCAATGGTTGCCGACCTCGGTGTGAACGGCGTAGGCAAAGTCGAGCGGCGTGGAGCCGGCACGAAGCGCCATGACCTCGCCCTTGGGCGTAAAGACGAAGATCTCCTGATCGAAGAGGTCAACCTTCAGCGAATGCAGGTATTCCTTGGCGTCGGTAATCTCATCAGACGCAGCCCAATCGAGCGAATGTTTGAGCCAGTTAATCTGATCGTCCAGACGCTGTGCGTCATTGGTCTTAGACGCAGACGATCCGCCCGACTTCTTATAGAGCCAGTGGGCGGCAATGCCGTACTCGGCCTGCTCATGCATCTCGTAGGTTCGAATCTGAATCTCGAGCGGACGAGCCGTGGGGCCGATAACCGTCGTGTGGAGCGACTGATAGTTATTGACCTTGGGCATGGCGATATAGTCTTTAAAACGACCGGGCATGGGATGCCACAAGGTATGCACGGCACCAAGCGTGGAATAGCAATCGCGCACCGAATGAGTGATGACGCGCAGTGCCACCAGGTCGTAGATCTCGGAGAATTCCTTGCCCTTGCGCTTCATCTTTTGGTAGATGGACCAATAGTGCTTGGAACGGCCGTTGATCTGGAAGTCCTCTAGACCAATGCGGTTGAGCTCATCGGTAAGCGTCTTGATGGTCTCGGCAAGGTAGCGCTCGCGGACCTCGCGCGACTCAGCCACCATGCGCGCGATGCGCTGGTAGGCATCGGGCTCCAGGTAGAAGAAGGACAGGTCCTCGAGTTCCCACTTAATAGAGCTCATGCCCAGGCGGTCGGCCAAGGGCGCGTACACGTCCATGGTCTCGCGCGCCTTAAACAGGCGACGATCCTCGCGCAGGGCTGCCAGCGTTCGCATGTTGTGCAGACGGTCGGCAAGCTTAACGATGATGACGCGGATGTCCTTGGACATGGCGAGGAACATCTTGCGCAGCGTGAGGGCCTGTTTCTCGTCCATGCTGTCGACTTCGATGTTGGTGAGCTTGGTCACGCCATCGACGAGCTCGGCCACCGTATCGCCAAACAGGTCGGAAACATCGGCAAGCGAGGTCTCGGTATCCTCGACGGTATCGTGTAGCAGCGCGGCGCACACCACGTCACAGTCCATCTTGAGATCGGCCAAAATGATGGCCACCTCGATGGGATGGTTGATGTACATCTCACCCGAGCGGCGCTTTTGGTTGCAGTGCTTCTCGGCAGCAAAGCAATAGGCCTGCTCCACCTTAGAAAAGTCGTCCTCATTCATATATTTGAGGCACAGGCGCTCCAGCTTGTCGTAGCTGTCCGCCATAATCTCGGGCGGCAGCTCATCGGCATGCTTATAGTGCTCCATCTCCGAGAACGGCTGGAGGGCGGAATCATGGGCGGTACGGGCTGCGGCATCCATCGAGGTCCCCTTCCCCTAGGCCCGCGGTACGATCGGGCGGTTAACTTTGGCTAGCATATCAGAAGCGCACGAATCGAGCGCCCAACTCCGGAAAGCCGAGAACTCCATGCGCGAACGCAAGCCCTCCAAATAGCGAATTGACCTGCTCAATTGCACACGGCCGGGGTTTTCGGCCATCGCGATGCGACGGGTGTCGTCAAACCCCGAAACGCGACAGAAGCCAAGCTCTTCGAAGATTCCCAGGCCACTTTCCACCGAGCGCTCGTCGACCGGCGTGCGGGCATCGATGGCAAGGCACATCTGCGCGATGTCGATATCGCTCGCGCTAAAGGAATCGTCCCCGGTCTTGCCGCGGTTGGAGCGCCACATGGTTTGCAGCGCGCGATAGAGCGTGACGAGCTCGTCGCGCTCGGGCGCATAGCAGTCGAGTAGGCGCTCGTTAATGCGGGCGTCGCGCGACGAATAGAGCAGGTGAATCACGGCGGGCTGTCCATCGCGACCGGCGCGGCCACTCATCTGGTTAAACTCAATCGCGCCAAACGGCATGTGATAGAGCACGACATGGCGAATATCGGGAAGGTTGACGCCCTCGCCAAAGGCAGAGGTCGAGACGATGCAGCTGAGGCTTCCGTCTCGGAATGCTTCCTCCACGCGGCGGCGATCGGAGCGCGCAAGCCCGCGTTATAGAACGCGATATGGGTTGCGCAATCGGGCACACGCTTGCGCAACGTCTTGGCGAGCGCCACGGACTGGTCGCGCGAATTGACGTAAATGACGGTCTTCTCCCCCGTCGCCACGATCGACACCAAACGGTTCTCGCGGCTCGCAAGGTCGCGGTCGTCCTCGAGCTGCAGGTTCTCGCGCACCGTCTCGTCGACCACCGTGCGAGTAATCGGCAGCATGCGGGCAAGCTCGGCCACGACCGGAGCCGTCGCGGTGGCCGTCGCAGCCATAACAACCGGGTCGCCCAGGGCTTTGAGGATATCGGGCATGTCGAGATAGGCGCTGCGGTCGCCGCCCTTGGCAAGGCCGGCGTGGTGCGCCTCATCGATAACGACAAAGCCGATGCGGCCCGAACGCGCGAAGCGGTCACGGTGGATAGATAGGAACTCGGGCGTCGTGAGCACGATACTGGTGCGGCCCGAAGCTAGGCCGGCGAACACATCATCGCGTGCGGCCTCCACGGTCTCGCCGGTCAGCACGCCAACGCCAATGCCAAGCGCTGCCATCGTCGACGAGAGGTGATAGCCTGGTCGGCAACAAGCGCACGCAGCGGATAGACAAAGATGCTCGCACGTCCGCGAAGGACAGCCTCGCGCGCAGCATGTACATGGAAGATGAGAGACTTGCCGCGGCCCGTTCCCATAACGGCCAAGACGCTCTGGTGGTCGGCCAAGGCATCGAGCGCCTCAACCTGCGCGCGGTGCGGCTGGTTCGATCCGATAAAGCTATGGATAAGCGAGCGCGTGAGCTCGGTATAGGAAAGCTGGGCGAGCGTCTCGCGCTTACGCGACTCCAGGCGCAGGCCGGAATCCGCCGGCTGCACGCCACGACGAAGCTCGCATGCCGGATCGTCGACGCTGGGCAGCGCGGTATCGCGGACCAGAACATCCTTGATCATGAGCTTGGGCTTCACACGCCCCTGCCAATGCTCGGCAACGGCCTCGAACACCAAGTCGACAGCGCTATCGCAGTTGATGAGCTTATCGATTTGCGGCACGCGGAACATAATGGCCGGCACACTCGCGGCGCCATCGGTCGCCACAAAGCGCATGTGCTCGCCGGTTTTGCCCACCACGGCGCGGTCGCACATCGTCACGCCCTCGGCAGCCAGCAGCGGCACCTTGTTGCCCTGGCCAAACGGCTCAAGACGGGAGATCTGCTCGATGGTCTCGATATTCAGCTCGGAAAGGTCGACGGTGGCGGCGACCTCGTCGGTGTCTTCAAAGTCCTCGGCGGGAAGCTCCGATAGCACGGCGGAAAGGCGGCGGCGGAACTCATCGAGCTTGGATGCCTCGATGGTCACACCCACCGCACCGGCATGTCCGCCGCGACGAATCAGCAGGTCGGAACAACGCTCGACGGCGTCGAACAGGTTGACCTTGCCCACCGAGCGACCCGATCCGCGCGCAACGCCGTCCTCAATCGAGAAGAGCAGCGCCGGCACGTGATAACGGTTGGTCAGGCGGCTCGCTACGATACCCTTGACGCCCTCGTGCCAGCCCTCGCCACCCACGACGATTGCGCGACCGCCGTCATAGGTCTCCTCGACCTTTGCCATGGCGTCGCGTGTGAGCTCCGCCTCGATCTCGCGGCGCTGACGGTTGATTTCCTCGAGCTCGGCTGCCAGTGCACTTGCCTCGATAGGACCGCGGGCAAGCAGCAGGTCGAGCGCCAGCTTGGGATCAGCCATGCGGCCGGCAGCATTCAGACGAGGGATGAGCGAAAACGACAGGCCGTCGGCCGTAATGGTAGAAAGGTCGGCCTTGGCAAGTGCGGCAAGCGCGATATAGCCGGGACGGGCCGTCACGCGCATCTGTTGGATGCCCTCGGCGACCAGTGCGCGATTCTCGGGCGTGAGCGGCATCATGTCGGACACGGTGCCCAGCGCCGCGACCTCGATCAGCGAACGCCAATACGACGGCTTGCCCAAACGCTCGCCCAGGACCTGCACCAGCTTGAGCGCCACACCGGCACCGGCAAGCTCGCGCGAGGGACCCTCGTCCTCGAGCTTGGGGTCGGTCAGGGGCACGCCCTGCGGCACCTGGTCGGACGGCTCGTGATGGTCCGTGACCACCAAATCGATCCCCAGGCTCTCCAGATAGGAGACCTCCTCCTTGGCGGCAATGCCGTTATCGACGGTCACGATCAGGTTGGGTTGGGCGAGCTCGTTGACGCGGTCGAGCGCCGCACGCGACAGGCCGTAGCCCTCGTCAAAGCGATGCGGAATAAACGGCGTGACGTTGGCGCCAAACGAACGTAGCGCCTCGGTCAACAGACAAGTCGACGTAATGCCGTCGACGTCAAAATCGCCAAAGACCGCGATGTGCTCGTGGTTGCGAATAGCGCGCTCGACGCGGTCGGCAACGACCGCCATGCCCGGAATAATGAGTGGGTCGGCCCAGTCGCGATCGAGCGAAGGCGTCAAAAACAGCTGGCCTTCCTCGATGGATGTTATGCCGTGCGCAACCATAATGCGCGCCACCAGCCCGGGTATGCCCAGGCCAGCCGAAAGCTCCTTTTCGAGCTCGGGGTTTTGCTGAGCGACCGCCCAGCGATGCGTCGTCTTAAGCGATGACATAGGCGCCCACCCCCGATAGGGGCAGGTCGCCGCGATACCTCTCACGGTTCATAGCGATGAGTCCTCTGTGTATGCCCGCTTCGGCAGGCAGATCTGTTGAACGGATTTATTATACCGTGCAGAGCAGACGCAAATCGCCGCAGCACGCCGCGGTTTCGGTAAACGATGCCGGTAATAGCCCCGAAATATTCGAGCGTTTCTGACGCACGGAGCATGCGAGCGTCTAGCATATCCATTCAAAACGGGTTCACGGGCAAAGGGAGTCACAAGCGCATATGAAGCAATGGGTTGGACTGGGCAAGTTTCTCGCGGGGCACATGCAGGTCATCGTTCCGATTTGCGTGGCACTCGGCGTGCTCTTTCCCCAACAGATTGGCGTACTCAAGCCATCGTTCCCACCTTGTTTGCCTTTATGACGTTTCAGGGTGCGCTCAGCAACACCTTTCACCAGGTAACCGAGGTGTTCCGCCGTCCGTTGCACCTAGTCTTGGCGCTGCTCGTCTCGGCGGTGCTTATTCCCATCGCGGCGTATGCCATGGGGTCACTCTTCTTTGGCTCCAACCCCAACCTTGTCTGCGGCATTGTGCTCGAATACAGCGTGCCCGTGGCCGTCACCGCTTTTATGTGGATCAGCATGTTCGGCGGCAACGGCCCGCTCGCGCTCACCATCATCCTGACGTCCTCGGTCATCTCACCTGTGACGATTCCGCTTACGCTCAAGCTCCTGCTGGGCGCCACCGTCTCGATCGACGTGCCGAGCATGATGCAGAACATGGCCTTTATGATCGCCATCCCCGCTGTGCTCGGTATTGCCATCAATGAACTCACGCGCGGCTGGGGCCACGAGAAACTCTCTCCCGTGCTCTCGCCCGCCTGCAAGTTCATGATGATGGGCGTCATCGCGTCCAACTCCACCGCTATGAGCGAGTACGTGCTGCACATAAACGCGGTGCGCCTGGAAGTCGCCCTCTTTATTTTGGTCTTCGCCATCAGCGGCTTTGTCGTCGGTTTTCTGGTCGCACGTGCGCTGCATCTGCCATATAGCGAGACGACTACCATGTGCTTTACCTGCGGCATGCGCAACATCTCTTCGGGTGCCGTCATCGCCACGCAGTACTTTCCGGGCGAGGTCGTGTTCCCCGTCATGTGCGGCACGCTGTTTCAGCAGGTGCTGGCCTCGATTATCGGGCATCTCTTTGAGTGCCTAACCTGCGAGGAGCGCACCAAACAGCGCAAGCGGGTCGAAGCCGGCCGCGACGCCATGGCGCGCTAGGCTGTGCGCATTACGCGGGTGTTAGTCTTGCTATACGAGCGTTTCCAGATGCGCACGCAGACGCTCAGCATCGATATCGAGCGTCGTCTCGGCATTGACTTGGGCCAAACGATAGCCGACAAAGTAGGGCGAAACCACCCAACGCGGCAGCGCCTTGGCAATGGTCCGACCGCCCAGGTGATAGAAGAACAAGTTGTACGACTCTGCGCGACCACCGTGGTGCTCGTTTAGGATATAGCGCAGAGCTACCTGGATCGCATCGGCAAAGAGATCCGCCTCGGCTTGGTCTCGTGCGTCATCGCTGGCGGCGATTCCCTGCGGGGCTGAAACGTTGATCTCAAAGAACCCCATGATCGGTTCGGCTGAGATATTGACCGAGATTCTCCCCTGTTGCCAGACATTGATGCCTTCGAAATTGGCGGAAGCCAGCGAAGCATAGCCGTCTTCCTGCTCCAAACCCACAATCTGCATGTGCGGATGGACCAGACTGCCGCCCGAAAGTGGGCCCTTGTTCTTGTACATGAGAACGCTGCGATACTGTCGGGAGTCAATCATCCGCTGCCAGCAATCCAGGGCAAACCGCATAACATGATGCAGCTCGTCCGGCGCATAGGTCACCAGGTCGGCGTCGTGGTCGGACGACTCAATCAATACGGTCTGGCGAGTGGCCCGCAAGGTCTTAAACTTATTCTCGAGCCAGATGCAGCCACCGTCGCGCCGGATGATATTGGCGAGTTCCTCGGTATCGCAAAAGGGGCACGCGGTGCCGGGACGACGGTTGTCGTCGGGCTTACCGTTCGCCTGCTGAACGTCAAATACCAGCGCCACGGGTTATACCTCCAGCGGCACGATCTTGGTGCCATGGAGTTCGGAGACGCCAGTGCCGCCGCCACGGTATCGCGATTGGCCGTGGAAATGCCGCCACCGGGAAGAATGGTCAGGCGGTCGCCCGCATACTCGACAAGACGCGACAGGTGCTCCAGGTTGTCCTCGATCGGCGTTCCGGCAGCACCACCATGCGTCAGGATGCGCGTGATGCCGCAGTCGGCGAGTGTGTCAATGGCATCGAGCTGAGCCTCGAGCGAGAGCTGGTCAAAGGCCATGTGAAAGGTGATATCGATGGCCCCGCGCTTGCACTCCTCGGTCGCGCAGCCCGTAGCCATCACGAGGGCGCCGAGGGTGAGCTCGTCGAGCGCCCAGCCGCCGGCACAGGGCTTGCAGCAGCCAAAGACCAGGCCGTCAACGCCGGCGCTCACGGCAAGACTCAAGTCCATCTCCATCATGCGCAGCTCGTCCTGGTTGTAGTGAAAGTCACCACCACGCGGGCGAATCATGCACATCACTCGCGCGTCATGCTCGTGAGCATAGCTGACCGTAGTGCTGATAACGCCGGCCGAGGGCGTGGTACCACCGACGGCAAGGTTGTCGCACAACTCGATGCGCTTAGCACCGGCATCGATAGCCGCCGGCACACGCTCAAAGTTCTCGGCACAAAACTCGTACAGCATAGATAGACCCCCAGATGACAAACGTTTTCCGATGGGCATTGTCGCACGCCCCCATGAAGTTGCGGTGGAATAGAGACTGTTTTGGCCTCTGAGGCTCCCATCTAGTCCCTATTCCACCGCAACATAAAGGGGGCAGAACCAAAGTAACGCCGCAGGCAGAGGACCGACAGCGAGCGGGCGCCAGAGCGAACAAATTGGCATGAAAAGAGGGCGGCATAGACCTTCTGGTCATGCCGCCCTCTTTGAATGACAAGTTGTCGCTCTGGCGCCCGCGCAGCGTCGGCCGGTCCGCCGTTCGGCAGAACGGCGGAAGTCCCTAGCCGCCCAGATATGCCTTGCGCACGTTATCGTCGTGCAGGAGCTCTTGGCCCGTGCCGGTCATGGTGATCTTGCCGGTCTCGAGCACGTAGCCGCGCGTGGCGATCGAGAGCGCCATCTGCGCGTTCTGCTCGACCAGGAGCACCGTGGTACCGGCTTTATGCAGGTCCTCGACGATCTGGAAGATCTGCTCAATCAGAATCGGCGCCAGGCCCATGGAAGGCTCGTCGAGCATGAGCAGCTTGGGGTTACTCATAAGGGCGCGCCCCATAACGAGCATCTGCTGCTCGCCGCCCGAAAGGGTGCCGGCGACCTGGCGACGGCGCTCCTTAAGGCGAGGGAACTGCTCATAGACGCGCTCCAGGCCCGGAGCCACCGTGGACTTGGGCTGTGTATAGGCGCCCATCTCCAGGTTCTCCTCGACCGTCATCTGCAAAAAGGCGCGACGGCCCTCGGGCACCTGGGCCAAGCCCTTGCCCACCAGCTTGTCGGCAGGCGTATGGGTAATGTCCTCGCCCATAAACTTGATGGAGCCGGTCTTGGAACGCAGCAGGCCCGAGACAGTCTTAAGCGTTGTAGACTTGCCGGCGCCGTTCGCGCCGATCAAGGCCACGATCTCGCCCTCGTTGACGTTAAAGGAGATGTCCTTGATGGCGTGGATAGCGCCGTACCAGACGTTGATGTTGTAGACGGAAAGCATCGGCTCTGCCATTTAGTTCTCCCCCTTATCCTGCTTGCCCAGATACGCCTCGATAACGGCTTCGTTGTTCTGGATTTCCTCGGCCGTGCCCTTGGCGATGACCTTACCAAAGTTAAGCACACAGATGCCCTCGCAGATATTCATGACGAGCGACATGTCGTGCTCGATAAGCATGATGCAATGCCAAAGGTGTCGCGAATCTTTACGATGTTCGCCATGAGCTCCGCGGTCTCGGACGGATTCATGCCGGCGGCAGGCTCGTCAAGCAGCAGCAACTTAGGGTTGGTGGCAAGCGCACGAACAATCTCCAGACGACGCTGGGCGCCATAAGGCAGCGAACCGGCCTGCTCATTTGCCAGATGCTCCATATCAAAGATGGAGAGCAGCTCCATGGCGCGCTCATGGGCGGCCTTCTCGTGCTTCCAATACGTCGGCAGACGCAGCACGCCCTCAAAACCGGAGTAGCGCTCCTGGTTGTGCAGACCGACCTTAACGTTGTCCTCCACCGTCATAGTGTTGAACAGGCGGATGTTTTGGAAAGTACGGGCGATGCCCATGCGGTTGACCTGATAGACCGACTTGCCCGAGGTGTCCTCACCGTCGAGCAGGATGGTGCCGTGCGTGGGCTGGTACACCTTGGTGAGCAGGTTGAATACCGTGGTCTTACCGGCGCCGTTGGGGCCGATCAGACCGGCGATCTCGGTCTTGCCGATAGTCAGGCTAAAGTCGTCGACTGCCTTAAGACCACCGAACTCAATGCCCAGGTGGATGCACTCGAGCGCCGGGCGCTGGCCCAGATCGCGATCGGGAACGATGGCGCCAGAAGGATACGGGACCATCTTGCCCTTGTTGAACTCAAATTTACTGGGCATCGGCTGCCACCTCCTTCTTGGAAGCAAAACGGTCCTTGACGCGACCGAAGAACGCCTTAAGCTGCGGGTTGTTAGTAAAGATCATGACCAGGATCAGCACGATGGCGTAGATGAGCATGCGGTAGTCCGAGAACTGACGGAGCAGCTCGGGAAGCACCGTGAGCAACGCCGCCGCGATGACGGAGCCGCGCATATTGCCCAGACCGCCCAGGACCACGAACACCAGGATGAGGATGGACGTGTTGAAGTCGAACTTGGTGGCGGAAAGCTGCGAGAAGTTACCGCCGAAGAGGGCTCCGGCAGCGCCGGCGAGAGCGGCGGAAACCACGAAGGCGATCATGCGGTACTCGGTGACGGAGATGCCCACGGACTCGGCAGCGATCTTGTTGTCGCGCACGGCCATAATGGCACGGCCGGTACGGCTGCGAACCAGGTTGAGCACGATCACGAGTGCGACCATGACCAGGATGGCACCGGCGAGGAAGGTCGAGTACGTCGACACGCCCGATGCGCCCTGCGCGCCCTTGATGATGGCGGTGCCGTCCTCGAGCAGGTGCAGGTCGTCGATCGTGGAGTTACCTGTGATGTTAAAGATCACATGCAGGCCGCGGGAGTCGACGCCCACGATAAGGCAGGTGACGATCTCTTTGATGATCTCGCCAAAGGCCAGCGTCACGATAGCCAGGTAATCGCCGCTCAGGCGAAGGACCGGGATGCCGATCAAGAAGCCCAGGATGGCGGCAGCGATGGCACCGACCACGATGCTGATGATAAGGCGCACCGGATCGGAGGGAACGGCGCTCTCCAGCGCGACCGCGGTAACGATGCCCGTATAGGCGCCGACGCTCATAAAGCCCGCGTGGCCCAGCGACAAGTCGCCCGCGATGCCGACGACGAGGTTAAGGGAGATGGCCATGACGATATAGGCCGTGATGGGAACCAGCTGACCGGCGATCATGCGCGGAATCATATGGTTGGACTGCATAAAGAACACGATGGCGAACGCCACAAGGCACATGGCGTACGTAACAAAGTCGTGACGCGTCTGCTTGTCTTTAAGAAACTTCATAACGCTCACCTACACCTTCTCGGGGACGTACTTGCCAAGAGGCCGGCAGGCTTGACGAGCAGGACGATGATCAAAACACCAAAGACGATGGAGTTGGCAAGGCTCGTGGAAATGTAAGCCTGTGCCATCGCCTCGATGATGCCGATGAGAATGCCACCGACAAAGGCACCGGGGATGGAGCCGATACCGCCGAAGACGGCGGCGTCGAAGGCCTTGATGCCAGGCATGGCGCCCGTGGTGGGTTGCAGGACCGGCGAGTAGGAGCACAGGAGCACACCGGCGATGGCGGCAAGGGCGGAGCCGATGGCAAACGTCATCGAGATGGTACGGTTGACGTTGATGCCCATGAGCTGAGCGGCTGCCTTGTCCTCGGACACGGCGCGCATGGCCTTGCCCATCTTGGTCTTACCTGTAAAGAACATCAGACCGGCCATGATAACCAGGCAGGCGACGATGGTGACGAGCGAAACGGCGCTTACATTGAACTTGGCCAAGAACTCCGGCACCTGGAAGGTGACGAGCGAAGTGAAGTTCTTGGGCGTGGCGCCCCACAGAAGCTGCGCGGCGTTCTGCAGGAAGTAAGACACGCCGATGGCCGTGATCAGAACGGCCAGCGGGCCCGCCTGACGCAGCGGCTTGTATGCCAGACCCTCGATGAGAACACCGAGAACGGTGCAGACCACACAAGAGAGAATTACAGATGCCCAGCCCGGGAGGCCGAGATACGACGTGGCACAGAACGAGACATAGGCACCGACCATGATAACGTCGCCGTGAGCGAAGTTGAGCATCTTGGCGATACCGTAGACCATGGTGTAGCCCAACGCGATGATGGCGTAGACGCTGCCCATGGACAGGCCGTTGACCAGGTATTGGATAAAGACCGTCATGTTCCACATCCCCCTTTCGAATAGGTTTCCAGTTAATGTATGAAACAGGGACGTTACACTGTCCCTAGATACCAAGCAAGCAGGGAAGGCCAAACCTCCCCTGCTTGGGATCAAAACCGCTCTATGTAAGGCGGCTTATTAGGCCTGTACGTACTTGCCGTCGGTGATGACGTACGCCGTGGGCTCCTTCTGGACCTGGCCCTTATCGTTCCAGGTGAGCTTGCCGGTCAGACCGTCAACGGTAATCTTGAGCATAGCCTTAGGCAGCTTCTCGGCGACCTCGGTCGGGTCGGCGTCGACACCAAGACCGGCCTCCTCGAGGGCCTCGGCCACCGCGTGCACGCCGTCGTAAGCGTCGGCGGCAAACTGGTCCGGAGTCTCGCCATACTTATCCTTGTAAGCGTTGACGAAGTCGGCGTTCTTCTCGTCGTCGGCGGAGAACGGGGTCATGAGCAGCAGACCCTCGGCAAGAGAGGTGTCGAAGCCCTCAACGCCCAGGATGCCGTCCATGCCGTCGCAACCCATCATCTTGACGTCGTAGCCCATGTCCCTGGCGTTCTTGAGCAGGACGGACGCTGGCGTGTAGTAGATCGGCGCAAAGATCATGGTGGCGCCGGCCTGCTTGGCCTTGGTCAGCTGGTTGGTAAAGCTCGTGGCGGAGTCGTCCTTAAAGGTCTCCTCGTCGACAACCTCGAGCTTGGACTCAGCGGCCTGGGCCTTAAAGGCATCCGCGACACCCGAAGAATAAGCGTCGCCGGAGTTATAGAACAGCACGAACTTCTCGTCCGCATACTTCTGCGCCAGGAACTTGGCAGCGTTGACGCCCTGGTTGGGATCGGTAAAGCAAACCTGGAAGACGCAATCCTTGCCCTTGGTGACGTCCTCGGAGGACGCGGACGGAGTGATCATGAACGTCTCGGGGTCGTTACCGCACTCGGCGGCAACGGCAACCGACGCGCCCGTGGTGGTCGGACCGACGAGGGCCTGCATGCCCCAGTCGAGCAGGGTGTTAAAGGCGTTGACGGCCTTCTCGCCGTCGGCCTGGTCATCCTCGGCCTTGCTGGCAAGCGGCAGCTCCTTGGTCGAGAAATCCTTGCAGCCAAGCTCGACACCCTGGGTAACGGACTTGCCGTAGGACGCGTTGGCGCCGGTCAGCGGTCCGATGGTGCCGATCTTAAACGAAGCGTCGCCCGAAGCGGAACCGCTGTCGCCGCCGTTGGAGGAGCAGCCCGCCAGAATGGACATCGCCCCCAGACCTGCTGCGCTCGCGATAACGCTCCTGCGATTCATAACAGGGTTCAATGACTTACCGGTGAGGCTCGACATGCGGCTCTCCTCTCAAATCTCGTCGGGTTTTGGTTGCCCGACAGGCCATCCTTCGCCGTGTTCGGCGTTCGCAAAATAGTAGACGCTTTAGTTGAGAAAAGTGGCGATTATTTCAACTATTCTTTTGTTTTGTCCGTTTATCCATAATTATGCGTATTTCTATTGGTTTATGCAGTTTAGCCACTTTATTGTGTGAAAGTAATGTTTCCATTCTGTTACAAGCTTCCCTGTCCTGATTAAAACGGCCTCACCGGTAGCGCTTTATACGCACTTAGGCGGCGATGTACTTGCCGTCCTGGATCACATAGGCTGTAGCGGGCTTCTCGACTTGGCCCTCGTCGTTCCACGTGAGCTCGCCCGTCAGGCCCTCGATCTTGATCTTGCGCATGGCCTTGGCAAGATCGCCGGCAATGTCGGCGCCGTCGGCCGTAATATCGATGTCTGCCTTATCGATAGCCTCGACAATCGCATGGACGCAGTCATAGGCATCGGCGGCAAACTGGTTGGGCGTCTCGTCGTAGGCGTCCTTATATGCCTTGACGAAGTCGGCGTTCTTCTCATCGTCGGCAGAGAACGGGGTCATGAGCAGCACGCCCTCGGCAAGGGAGGTGTCGAAGCCCTCAACGGAGAGCAGGCCGTCCATGCCGTCGGTACCCATGAGGGTCATGTCGTATCCCATGTCCTTGGCGTTCTTGAGCAAAACGGACGCCGGCGTGTAGTAGATCGGCGCAAAGATGAGCGTGGCGCCGGCCTCCTTGGCCTTGGTGAGCTGGTTGGTAAAGCTCGTGGAGGAGTCGTCCTTAAAGGTCTCGATATCGACGATATCAAGTTTGGACTCCTTGGCCTGCTCGGCAAAGGCATCGGCAACACCCGAGCTGTACGTATCGCCGGAGTTGTAGAACAGGGCGATCTTGGCGTCTGCATACTTCTCGGCCAAAAACTTGGCAGCACTCGCGCCCATGGTGGGGTCGGTAAAGCAAACCTGGAAAACCGTGGTCTTGTCCTTGGTGACGTCGAGGGACGAAGCAGAGGGCGTGACCATGAGCATATCGTCGGCGATCTCGCCCGAGACAGCGACGGCGGCACCAGTCGTGACGGGGCCGACGAGAGTCTGCATGCCCCAGTCGCACAGGGTATTGAAGGCGTTGATAGCCTTCTCGCCGTCGGCGACGTCATCCTCGGACTTAAGCGAGAGTTTGAGGTCCTTGGTCGAGAAATCCTTGGCGGCAAGCTTGGCACCCTTCTCGGCCGAAACGCCATAGGTTGCCGCGGCGCCGGTCAGAGGGCCGATGACACCGATCTTGAAGGTCTTGCCGTCATCGGCGGTGCCGCCGTCCGAGCCACCCGACGAGCAACCAGCGAGTGCGGCGGTGCTGCCGAGCGCCGCAGCGCCGGCGAGAAAGTTCCTACGGCTGAGCGTGCTGTTGATGTTGAACATGGTGTCCCCCTTTTTCGCTGGCCGCGGTGCGGCCGTCTTGCGGTACGAGGCAAACCTTATGGTGCAAACGTTGACAGTTTGTTACGGAGTTCCGTTTGTAGCGAGCGTGTTTCCAATGTTTCCGCAGCGTTTCGGGGGTGCCGTTTTGTGCGACTCCTGTTGCCCGGCGAGCACGCGCCCTCGGTTCACGCTAGAATGCACTCAACCTTTAAGCGGTTAATCCATCCATAAGATGCACGAAGGAGCTATCTATGAGCGAACCCCTGCGCACCGTGAACGTCGGTCTGATCGGTCTGGGAACCGTCGGCGGCGGCGTGGCCCGTCTGATCAAGAGCCACCACGATGAGTACCTGGCAGCCTACGGCATCGACCTTAAGCTGACCCGCGCCTGCGCGCTTGCTTGGGAGCAGGCCGAGGCGGCAGGCATTGAGCGCGAGGCCTTTACGAGTGACTGGCACGACATCGTCACCGACCCCGCCGTCGACATCGTCGTCGAGCTAATCGGCGGCGAGCACCCCGCAACCGAGATCTTTACCACTGCCTTCGAGAACGGCAAGCATGTCGTCTCCGCCAACAAGGCCCTGCTGGGCCGCCATGTCGAGACGCTTGCCGAGAAGGCGCGTGAGTGCGGCGTGCAGATTAAGTGCGAGGCCAGCTGCGGTGGCGGCATCCCCATCGTCAGCACGCTCGAGCACGACCTGGTGGGCAACAAGATCCTGACCATCGCCGGCATTCTCAACGGTACCACCAACTACATCCTGTCGCGCATGGACGCCGAGGGCGCCGATTACGCCGACGTGCTTGCCGACGCGCAGGCCAAGGGCTATGCCGAGGCCGACCCGTCCGCCGACGTCGACGGCTTCGATGCCGCCAGCAAGACGGCCATCCTCGCCTCCATCGGCTTTGGCACCCGCGTTACCACCGATGATGTGTACCAGCAGGGTATCCGTACCATCGGCGCCGAGGACATCGCCCAGGCCCGCGAGCTCGGCTACACCATTAAGCTGCTCGGCATCGCCCGCAACACCGACGCCGGCGTCGACGTCCGCGTGCATCCCACGCTGATCCCCGCCGACCACATGCTTGCCAAGGTCAACGGTGCCATGAACGCTGTCTACGTGGTAGGCGACGCCGTGGGCGAGACCATGTTCTACGGCGCGGGCGCAGGCTCCTTCCCCACCGCGAGCGCCGTCGTGGGCGATATTCTGTCGCTCTCCGAGCAAATCAGCCGCGGCGTGGCTCCGCTGCCCGAGATTGAGCCCTATGGCCACAACCTCGCCTTTAAGCCCATGGACGAGCTCCAGACCAAGTACTATGTGCGCCTGAAAGTCGCCGACCGCGTGGGCGCCCTGTCCGAGACGGTCGACATCTTTGCCAAGCACAACATCTCGATCTCGCTCATCAACCAGGTCGAGGACGGCAAGTCGGGCGTCAGCGATGCCTGCTCGGTCATCTTCCTGACGCACCGCGCACTCGAGAAGGACGTCCAGGCTGCCGCCGCCGAACTTGCCAGCGTCGACTGCGTGGCCGAGGTCGCCAACGTCCTGCGCATCGAGGACGTCGAGGCTTGGACCGAAGGCGTCATGGCGAACTAACCCAACGCTCGCCCAGCAATACGCGCTTTGAGGGCTCCCGTCCGATGTGGGACGGGAGCCCTTTTGTCTCCTGCCCTAAGCACGACGGCAGAGCACATTTGCGCGAGCCGCTCATCGGTAACGCGGGCTACCGTTCACCGATATGCAAACGCGGCCGATTCCGGCTACCGCTACGCTGTGCTGCGAATGTCCGCCCGCGATGAGAGGAAGCACCATGTTGCTCGAGGGTAAGAAAGCAATCATCACCGGAGGCACGCGCGGTATCGGCCATGCCATCGCCTGCCGTTTTATCGAGGAAGGCGCTGCCGTCACCGTATTTGGCTCGCGCCAGGAGACTGCCGATGCTGCCGTTGAGAAGCTGGAAGCTGCCTATCCCGAGGCCAAGGTCTGGGGCCGCTCCTGCGACCTCACCTCACTCGAGGCCGTAACCGAAGCCTTCGCCGCGGCTGCCGACGATATGGGCGGCTTGGACACCGTCGTCAACAATGCCGGCATCTCCCAGCGCTCTCCCCTTTTGGACTACACGGCCGAGGAGTTTGCAAAGGTCATGGACCTCAACGTCGTCGCTGTCTTTAATGGCCACCAGGCTGCCGCCAAGATCATGACCGAGGCCGGCCACGGCGGCACCATCACCACCACGAGCTCGATGGTCGCCAAGTACGGCCAGCCCTCCGGTGTCGGCTACCCCACGTCCAAGTTTGCCGTCAACGGCATGGTCCAGTCGCTCTCGCGCGAGCTCGCCCCCATGGCATTCGCGTCAACGCCGTCGCCCCCGGTGTGACCAAGACCGATATGGTCGCCAACCTGCCCGAAGAGGTCATCAAGCCCATCATCGCCACCATTCCGCTGGGCCGCATGGGCGAGCCCGAGGATGTCGCCAACGCCTTTGTCTTCCTGGCGAGCGACATGTCCGCCTACGTCACGGGCGCCATCCTCCCCGTCGACGGAGCCGCCCGCTCCTAAAGGTCGCAAGCCACAGCTTTAAACCTCAACCGAGCTCAACGCAAGAAGGTGCGCTGCCTGCATCAACCGCAGGCAGCGCACCTTCTTCTATTCGAAAAGGAAACTGCGTCCCATAATTCCGGCTCAGAATGGGACACACTTTCCGCAACGGGCCTCTCGCGGAAACTGCATCCCACTCTGAGCGCCCATTCCGGGACACAGTTTCCCAACGGCCCCCGTTTCGGAAACCACATCCCGTTCCGAGCCTTCAAAGCGGGACGCGGCTTCCCCGAGAAAGTATCGACTACTTACCGTCGTCGTCTTCGGCTTCTTCGCGCGCATAGAGCTCCAGCATGCGGCGGCGGTATTCGCGCACAGCGAGCTTGGCGCGCTCCAGGCGGCGGCGCTCACGCGGAGTCAGCTCGGACGGGTCGACCTCGTCTCCATAGGTCTTATCGGCAAGCAGGTGCGCCGCGTCCACGATGCGGGCATCGATGTGGCCGCTCGCCGCCTCGGCGGAAAGACGCTCGGCAATCGTATCGAGCGTAGGCAGGCCCTCGAATACGCGACCATGGCCATGCGAGGTCAGCAGCTCGTGCTCGCGCGCGAGCAAGCTCGCTAGGTCGTGGTGGGCGCGCAAGATGTCGAGCGCATCGGATGGATGCTCGGCAACCTCTGCCACGGCGGCGACCGGTGCGGCATCCACCACGCGGTAGAAGAGCTGCGCGAGCAATGGCATCAAGAACACCGTGATGGCACCGGCGGCAACCATGACCGACGCAATATCTTGCGACAGCGCGCCCGCGTTGACGGCAACGCTCGTAACGGCAACGATGATCGGCAGCGCCGTGGTGCAGTACAGGGCCACGGTAATGCGACCATACGCCGACACATCGCGCGTCGCAGGACAAATGCTCATGGAAATAAGAATGGGCACGGCACGAATAATCAACAACGCCACGATAAAGCCCACGAGCAGACCCGGGCGCGACGCCACGGCCGTCAGATCGATCTTTGCGCCCGATACGGTAAAGAACACCGGAATCAAAAAACCGTAGGCCAGACCGTCGAGCTTGGTCTCGAGCGTATGGTTGCCCTCGGGGATGATATAGCGCAGGACAAAGCCGGCGGCAAAAGAACCCAACACGATGTCGAGATCAAAGACAGCCGAGAATGCCACGAGCGTGACCAGGATGAGCACCGTCAGGCGCACGAAGGTCTGCGACGTGGTATCGGCGCGCTCCTCAACAAATGCAAAGAAGCGGCTGCCGACGCGCTTGGAGCGGCTCGGGACCACGGCCAGCAACACGCAAACCACCGCAAACAAGCCAAGGATAACGAGCGTTTGGATGCCAGTGCGGGCAGACAACAGCACCGACATGGCGAGCACGGGACCGAGCTCGCCCCAAGTGCCATACGCGAGAATCGAGTCGCCCACGCGCGTGCCGGTAAGCGAGCGCTCACGCATGATGGGCACGAGCGTGCCGAGCGCCGTGGAGGTAAGAGCAAGCGTCACAGCGATACCGTCGAAATGACTGACTGAGAACCACGGGGTAAAGCGCACGGCAAGCCAGGCGATACCAAACGTGACGACCCACGTCGCCAAGCCGTAGCGCCCCTCGACGCCCGTGATGCTCTTGGGGTCGATCTCAAAGCCGGCAAGCAGGAACAAAAAGGCCAGGCCCAGCTCGGACACAAGCGAGACCTCGGCATCTACATGGATGACGCCGAGCATATGGGGTCCCAGTACCGCGCCGAGCACGAGCAAAAAGACCGTCTCGGGAACGGGTTTTCCGGGAATCGCCGAGGCGATAAAAGGACTCGCAAAGGCCACGAGTGCGATGATGGCGAGCGAAACGAATGCCATGTGATGCCTTTCTCTTGTTTGCGCTTCACTGTAGCACCCTCGCCGTCCTCAACGCGCCGCGAGCTGTCGTATCATAGTGAGGTTTACAAACATGTGGCTCAAGGCGACCGCAGGGCAGACCCCGCAAACCGACCGCTGCCGCATACCGTACCGTACGCCCAACCGATCAGGAAGGCAGGAACCAATGGTCTCTCGTATCTACGTGGAGAAGAAACCCGGGTTCGACGTCGAGGCTCAGCAGCTCAAGGGCGAGCTGACCGAAATTCTCGGCATCAAGGGCATCGAGGCCCTGAGGATTATCAACCGCTACGACGTCGAGGGCATCGACAAGGAGCTTTTCCGGTCCTGCGTGCCGACCGTCTTTAGCGAGCCCCAGGTCGATGTGACCTACGACGAGCTCCCCGCAAGCGATGGCGCCGTCTTTGCCGTCGAATTCCTGCCTGGCCAGTTTGACCAGCGCGCCGACTCCGCCAGCGAGTGCGTGCAGCTCATCAGCCAGGGCGAGCGCCCCGCCGTGCGCTCCGCCAAGGTCTATATGATCTCGGGCGCTCTGGACGAGGCCGCCATCGATGCCATCAAGCACTACGTGGTGAACCCCGTCGAGGCGCGCATCGCCTCGCTCGACCTACCCGAGACGCTGTACATGGAGACCCCCGAGCCCCAGCCCGTCGAGGTGCTCGACGGTTTCCGCGAGCTCGACGAAGCCGGCCTTGCCGCCTTTATTTCCGAGCGCGGCCTTGCCATGGACGAGGCGGACATCGCCTTCTGCCAGCAGTACTTCCGCGATGAGGATCGCGACCCCACCATCACCGAGATCCGCGTGATCGACACCTACTGGTCCGATCACTGCCGCCACACCACCTTCGGCACCGTCCTGGACGACGTGACGATCGACGACGCCGTGGTGCAGCAGGCCTCGACCGTTACATGGAGATGCGCCACGAACTCGGCCGCGACGCCAAGCCCGTCTGTCTCATGGACATGGGCACCATCGGCGCCAAGTATCTCAAGAAGACCGGCGTCATGTCCGATGTCGATGAGTCGGAGGAGATCAACGCCTGCACCGTCAAGGTGAAGGTCGATGTCGACGGCGAGGACCAGGACTGGCTGTTCCTCTTTAAGAACGAGACCCACAACCACCCCACCGAGATCGAGCCCTTCGGCGGTGCCGCCACCTGCGTGGGCGGCGCTATCCGCGACCCGCTCTCGGGCCGCAGCTATGTGTATCAGGCCATGCGTGTCACCGGTGCCGGCGACCCCACCGTCCCCGTGTCCGAGACGCTCGAGGGCAAGCTGCCGCAGCGCAAGCTCGTAACCACCGCTGCCGCCGGCTACTCCAGCTACGGCAACCAGATCGGCCTTGCCACCGGCCAGGTCAACGAGCTCTATCACCCCGGCTACGTGGCCAAGCGCATGGAGGTCGGCGCCGTCGTGGGCGCTACCCCGGCAAACCACGTGCGCCGCGAGTGCCCCGCCCCCACCGACAAGATCATCCTGCTGGGCGGCCGCACCGGCCGTGACGGCATCGGCGGCGCCACCGGCTCCTCCAAGACCCAGAACACCGAGTCCATCGAGACCTCGGGCGCCGAGGTCCAGAAGGGCAACGCCCCGGTCGAGCGCAAGCTGCAGCGCCTGTTCCGCCGCGGCGACGCCTGCCGTCTGATCAAGCGCTGCAACGACTTTGGCGCCGGCGGCGTCTCGGTTGCCGTGGGCGAGCTTGCCGACGGCCTGTATGTCGACCTCGATACCGTGACCAAGAAGTACGACGGCCTGGACGGCACCGAGCTCGCCATCTCTGAATCCCAGGAGCGAATGGCTTGCGCCGTCGCTGACGGTGACGTCGAGGAGTTCATGGGCTACGCCGCCGAGGAGAACCTGGAGGCGACCGTTATCGCCGAGGTTACCGCCGAGCCGCGCATGCGCATGGCCTGGAACGGCGTCGCCATCGTCGACCTGTCCCGTGAGTTCCTCAACTCCAACGGTGCACCCAAGCACCAGGTCGCCCACGTCTGCGCCCGTAGCGTGTGGCAGCCAGCTGGGCCGGCACCACGCTTGCCGAGCGCATGACCTCGCTTGTCACCGACCTCAACGTCGCCTCCAACAAGGGCCTTTCCGAGCGCTTCGACTCCACCATCGGCGCCGCGACCGTGCTCATGCCCTTTGGCGGCAAGACGCAGCTCACTCCGAGCTCGGCCATGGTCGCCAAGTTCCCCGTGGACGGCGAGACCACCACGGCGAGTGCCATGCATGGGGCTTCAACCCCTATCTGATGGAGGCCGACCAGTTTGCGGGCGCCTACCTGTCCGTGGTCGAGTCCATCGCCAAGCTCGTTGCCGCCGGCTTTGAGCATAAGCGCACCTACCTCTCCTTCCAAGAGTACTTCGAACGTCTGCGCACCGAGGCCGAGCGCTGGGGCAAGCCCATGGCAGCCGTCCTGGGCGCCTTATGGCCCAGGTCGATCTGGGTGCCGGCGCCATCGGCGGCAAGGACTCCATGAGCGGCTCCTTTGAGGACGAGGCCGGCGAGCTCAACGTTCCGCCGACCTGATCAGCTTCGCTGTGGCCGTGGGCCGCGCGGCGCGCGCTGTCTCCCCTGAGTTCAAGGGTCTGACGCACCGCATCGTCCGCATCGCCCCCGCCACCTACGGCGAGGACTACCGTCCCGACGCCCAGCAGCTGCTCGCCGCATTTGACGCCGTCGAGGCGCTCACTGCTACCGGCAACGCCCTGGCCATCTCCACGCCCGGCTACGGCTGCGGCGCCGAGAGCCTCTTTAAGATGTGCGTCGGTAACCAGATCGGTATCGAGCTTGCCGAGGATGTAGACGTGGAGAGCCTCTTCACCCCGCTCTACGGCAGCTTTATCGTCGAGCTCGCCGAGGACGCCGAGCTGCCCGAGGTCGCCGACGGCGTTGTCGTCGAGCCCCTGGGTACCACCGTCGAGGGCTATGTCATCGACACCGGCTCCGAGGTCATCGAGCTCGCCGAGCTCCAAGAGGCCTGGGAGAGCGGTATCGAGGGCGTCTTTGCCTATCGCAGCGCCGGCGAGCAGCCCGAGGTCGAGACCATCGACTTCCGTACCAAGGACATCCACGTGTACGGCGGCGCCAAGATCGCCCGTCCGCGCGTGATTATCCCGGTGTTCCCCGGCAACAACTGCGAGTACGACAGCGCCCGCGCCTTCCGCGCCGCCGGCGCCGAGGCCGACACCTTCGTGATCAACAACCTCACGCCCGAGGCTGTTGCCGAAAGCACCCACGAGCTTGCCCGTCGCATCCGCCAAAGCCAGATCGTCATGATCCCCGGCGGCTTCTCGGGCGGCGACGAGCCCGACGGCTCCGCCAAGTTCATCACGGCGTTCTTCCGCGCTCCCGAGGTCACCGAGGCAGTCCGCGACCTGCTCAAGGCCCGCGATGGCCTGATGCTGGGCATCTGCAACGGCTTCCAGGCCCTGATCAAGCTCGGCCTGGTGCCCTACGGCGACATCGTCGACGCCACGCCCGATGCGCCCACGTTGACGTTCAACACCATCGGTCGCCACCAGAGCCGTCTGGTGCGCACCCGCATCTCGTCCAACCTGTCCCCGTGGCTGTCGCAGTGCAGCCTGGACGACCCCTACACCGTCGCCATCAGCCACGGCGAGGGCCGCTTTGTCGCCAATGACGAAGTGCTCGCCCAGCTGATCGTCAACGGCCAGGTCGCCACGCAGTACGTGGGCGAGGACGGCAAGCCCAGCATGGATCTTTCCGTCAACCCCAACGGCTCTGCACTCGCCATCGAGGGCATCACGAGCCCCGACGGCCGCGTCCTAGGCAAGATGGGCCACGCCGAGCGTCGCGGCGACAACCTGTACCGCAACGTGCCCGAGCATGTCCCCGGCGATAAGTTCATGCCGATCTTTGAAAGCGGCGTGGCCTACTTCGCTTAAAGCTATCCCATCGGGTACAATCCCTCGGGTAACATCGCCCGCCACCGGCACTCCCGGTGGCGGGTTCTTTTTTGCTTCGCGCACATAGGAAGGACATCATGGAAAGCCGCAAGCCGTATCTCGCCACCCTGCCCGGACTCATCCTGGGCTGCCTCGTTTGCTGCGCGCTCTGGGGATCGGCCTTTCCCTGCATCAAGATCGGCTACGGCCTCTTCGGCATCCCCGCGCACGATAGCGCCTCGCAGCTGCTCTTCGCGGGTCTACGCTTCACCCTTGCCGGCATGCTGGTCATTGTTGGCATGAGCGTGGCCCAGCGTCGTCCGCTCGTTCCGCAAGCGCGCGACATCAAGCCCATCCTCACGTTGTCGCTCTTCCAGACTATCGGCCAGTACTTCTTTTTCTACCTGGGACTCTCGCGCGCCAGCGCCATGTCGAGCTCCATCATCGAGGCCAGCGCCAACTTCCTCGCAATCCTCTTTGCCGCCCTAGCGTTTCGCACCGAAAAGCTCGATACGGCCAAGGTGCTCGGCTGCGTGCTGGGGTTTGCCGGCGTCGCACTCGTCAACCTTTCGGGCGCGGATGGCACCTTTGGCTTTACGCTCGACGGCGAGGGCTTTATCTTGGCTTCCACCGTCGCAGGCGCCTTTCGACCTGCCTGATCGGCATCTTCTCGCGCGAGCACAACGGCGTTTTGCTTGCCGGGTGGCAGTTCTTGGTCGGCGGCCTGGTCCTCACCGTCATCGGCTTTTTGATGGGTGGCGTGCTCTCCCCCACGGCGATTACCCCCGCTATCGCGCTCATTATCTATATGGCACTCATCTCCGCGGTCGCCTACTCGCTGTGGTCGCGTCTGCTTGCCGTCAACCCCGTCAGCCGCGTGTCGGTCTTTGGCTTTATGAATCCCGTCTTTGGCGTGCTGCTGAGCGCGCTGCTGCTCGGCGAGGCGCCGGCACGAGCCCCGTTACCGTCATCGTTGCCCTGCTGTTGGTCTGCGGCGGCATCATCATCGTCAACAAACCCAAAAAGGCCTAGCGAACTGCCCTGATTTAGCAGAGGGGATTCACATACTTTAATTTATGGAGTACATCGGTGAGTTGAGGGGCGCCACGAACCCCAGCGTTCGCCCCTATTTCTAGCGTATCTGGACGCCGGATTTCTTTTTCTCGGCCTTGACGCGGTATAGCTCCGCATCGGCGGCGCGAAGCAAGTCTTGCCAGGTATCGACGCCATCACCGACCCGTGCGTAGCCGATGGACATCTGCAACAGATACGGCACCTCGGCACGCGCGAGCTCGTCGTTGATTGCCGCGCACAGATCTATGATTTCCTGCTCCTCTGTCGCCTTTTGGAGCACTACGAACTCATCGCCGCCATAACGTGCGATAAAGCCACCAGACGCCGAGCAGACATCTTTGAGCACCGTGGAGATAACCTGAAGAGCATGATCGCCCTCAACATGTCCATGGCGATCGTTAATCTGCTTAAAGCCATCGGCGTCCATCATAAGCAGATACACATCTTTGGCCTGATCCATATTCGAGAAGAGCGACAGCATATAGGTCTCAAAGCGGTTGCGATTGTTGAGACCGGTCAACGGGTCGGTCGAGATCATCTGCTCCTGGCAAACAATGTAGAGCTGCAACATACTTAACATGATGCCGACACTAAGGCAAGGACCCGAACAAAAGACCTGAAAGACACCAGCTACCAGGGCCGGAATGGCGAAAAATGCCAAGGTTTGATAGATGGCCTTCTTTTGTAGGCTCTCGACCTTGCAAGATTGTATAAACGCATGCAGGGACGTATATATAACGTAGCAGTAGCTGACGATGGGCTGGATCATATAGACAAAACCACGACGATACGCGCCCTGCGCATCGATATAGAACAGGGCATGCGTCCAGTAGCTCGAAAACGCCAGTACGACTACCAGCGCCGCAGGCAGCGTTACAAGCGCCACTCTAGAGCGCGCGGTCAAAAGGCGAGAACCCTGCACCGTCTCGGAATAGATAAACCAAATAAGGCACGCGGCGGCAAAGAGCGAAAACGAAACCGCGTTGGAAATCCAGTTGGCAGCAATGCCCAGCGTGCCGCCCACACCGTCCGAAAGCGTCCAGATTATATCGAATAACATGTACGCGGCAGAGGTGTAGCCGAGCGTACTAAACAATAACTGCTGGGTACTCGAGAACAAGGAGTGGCGACTTCGCGCGGCAAGCCCGATAAGAACAATCATGCATAGCAGGAATATCTCGATCGTGAGTGCCTTAACCACTAGACGCCATCCCTTCAATATCCAAGTGGTCAGAATCGCCCGATTCGTGCCTGGGCAATAAACACCCCTACTCCGCAGGGGTATAGGGAATAATAGCAGAGCGCCCGAACGTCACTGCAAGACAGCTCTCGTTCGGGCGCCCATACGGCGCGAATTGCACACGCCGGCTTGATTGACTCGCGTCGACGATTACTCGCCGTCGATGTCGGTCGCGACGGCCTCCTTAATAGCCTCGACGCCTTCGACCGACAGATCCTCTTCGCCGTGGCAGAACTTCTTATCGACCCAGCCGGTCAGAATCGGGGCCATGATGGCCGTGATGATGACGGCGGTGGCGATCTGCGCATACGCGGTGGGCGCAAGCTCGGCATAGCGCGGCGCGACCTCAGCAAGAGCAACCGGCGTGGTCATAGCCGTGCCGGCGATGGTGGAGCAAGCAACGGCGGCCTTGCCGTTGCCGCCGCACAAGCGCTCGAAGGCAAAGGTGATGGGGCCAACGATAAACAGCGTGACAAGGCCCAGCAAGATGCCGGAAATACCGCCGGTGATAAAGCTCGACAGGCTCATGGACGCACCGAGCTGAAATCCGATGACGGCAATCGCAGGATTGGCACCGGGAACCAGCAGGTTCTTGATAAACGGGAACAGGTTGCCCAGAACCATGCCGATAACGAGTGGCAAGATGGAGCCGATAATGGTGCCAATGGGAATGTTGGCGAGGCCGGAAACACCGAGGATGATCATCGTGACGGCGGGGCCGGCCGTAAAGAACAGGATACCGACGGCGCCCTGCTCAGACTCATCGCCGAACTCGCCCATGATGCCCGTATAGAGCGCCATGTTGCAAAACGTGATGCCGCCGATGATAGACACGGAGCTCAGACCCAGGAAGCTGTCGTTAAAGAAATATGCCACGCCCAGGCCGAGAGCCGCTGCGACGACCAGCTTGGGAATCAGCACGACGATGCCGGTCTTGATAGCGCCCGGCGTGGACTTAAAGCTGATGCCGGCGCCCACAAACAGCAGGATCGCGGCGACGATGGTATTGGAGCCACCGCGGCAGGCAGCCGTAAAGAAGCCGCCGATCTCAAAAACCTGCGGGCAGAAGGTATTGAGCAGAAGGCCGACGATCATCGGGTAGATCATGATGTCGCCCGGGATACGCGGGACCTTGATTTTCTTTTGCTCGTTGGCGGTTGCTTCCTGTGCCATGAAACCCCCATTTCCGTTGACGGGACACAAAAGACAACGTCACACTTTGCTACAGTAAAGTCTGAACATGGTACCAGAAGAAGCAGACCGACTCGGTGAGAAATTCAATTCACCGGACAGAAGCGGGGTGAGCAGGAGGGACAACCCGTTCGCGGCCCTATATAAGGCTCAAGACGATATAGAACACGATTCCCGAGACGCAGCACCACAGCATCGACTTTGTCTTGATTGCCACCGCCACGACGCCGGCAGCCGCAATCCAGGGAACCAAGGCAGGCCAGAGTCCCGCGTCGAACGCGCCGGGGCTCACCAAGTCGTTGGCGACCAGCGCGGCAAAGGCAGCGGGCGGGATATAACCCAGGGCCTCGGTAATGCGGGGCGACAGCGTTCTCCCGCGCAAGGCGAACGCCGGCGCGATGCGAAAGAACGCGATAGCAGCCCACGATGACAGCCACAGAACCAAGAACTCGTTAACGGGCATCGCGGGCACCTCTTCCGTCAAATACGGCATCGCACGCCAGCGCAATGGCAATGCCGACCACGACGCTTGCCGGCACGGCAATATTCGTGAGGCCCAAGAACTTGCATACGGCGACGGACACCGCGCCCGAAACCGCCGCGACAACGTTGCCGCGCGACAGCCGCTGCGAAAAGAGTAGACAGATAAAGAGCGACGTGCAGACGAAACTCGCAATAGCGGTGGGAACATCGGCAACGGCACCGGCGATGGCACCCATCGTGCACGAAGCGCCCCATGTCGCGATGAGGATCACGTTGAGCACGAAGGATTCGCGCGGGCCCCAATCCTCCCCCTCAACCAGCTTGGCAAGCGAGATGCCGTATGCCTCCTCGGTGAGCGTCGCGGCAACAGCCAGCGTCTGACGCTTCGAGGCGCCCGCCAGATGGGGTGCGATCGATGCCGAATAAAGTGCAAAGCGCGATGAGATGGCGGCGACGCTCGCGATAATCGAAGGTGCCGGTACGCCCGCCAGCCAAAGATTGCAGATCATAAACTGGCCGCTGCCCGTCACAAACGTGCTGCTCAGAGCAAAGACCATCCAGGGCTCCATTCCCGTCTGCCCCATGATCATTCCGCACGGCGCGCCTATCGCAACATAGGTAAGCATCACCGGCCAGACGGTTCTAACGATTTTGAGCACCATACGCTTCTCATCCTGACAAGGTCTCCGAGCCGCATGTAGCGACACGGCAGAATCATCATCCGACAGCAACCGAGTTCACCTACAATTGCCACCGGATCGAAAGACACAACTTTTTAGGAAGTCATTATGACAGCTATCGATCGAGACCGGGCGCGCGCGGCCTCAAAAGCTACACCGATGCCTACGACGCCACCAATCCACGCATCGCGCTCAAAATCGAGCATACGTACACGTGGCCGAGGCATGCGATGCCGTAGCGCGCGAGCAGGGCTGGTCGTCAGAAGATATTGACCTGGCATGGCTTTGCGGCCTGCTACACGATATGGGCCGCTTTGAGCAGCTGCGGCGCTGGGACACCTTTAAGGACGCCGAGAGCATGAGCCATGCGGCGCTGGGCATCGAGGTCCTCTTTGGCGAGAATCCCGCCGATGCACCCGCCGTAACGAGCATCCGCGACTTTATCGATGACCCGGCAGAAGATGAGCTCATCCGAGCGAGCATTGCCTATCACAGCGATTTCCGTCTACCCTCGCAGCTCGACGAGCGCACGCGGAGCTTCTGCGATATCGTGCGCGATGGTGACAAGATCGACATTATGCGCACCATCGCCGACAGCACCGTCGACACCATCCTCAAGGTTGATGAGGACACATTTCTCGCCAGCCGGTTCTCGACACCGGCACTCACCGCCTTTGACGAGCATCGCTGCGTCGCGCGTGACGAGCGCAACGAGCTGGCGGACTACCTGGTGGGGCTCATCTGCTTTATGTTTGAGCTCGTCCATCCGGCAAGCCGTGCGCTGGCGCGCGAGCAAGGCGATATCTATCGCCTGCTCGACGCGCCCTTTGGCATTACGCGGCCCTTTACCGACCCCACCACGCAGGCAACCTGGAGCCGCCTTAAGGACGAGCTGCGCCGCTGGCTGGCAAGCGCTTAGCACTCGAGCTGAGCCAGCAACTCCTCAACGACCTCGACGGCGTTTCCAACAACCTTGTACTGGGCGGCGCCAAAGATGGGGGCATCCGGGTCCTCATTGATGGCGATAATGCGCTCCGCCCCACCGATGCCGGCGAGATGCTGGATAGCACCCGAGACACCGATGCTCACGAGGAGCTTGGGCGAGACCGATACACCCGTCTGGCCAATTTGATGGCGATACTCCAGCCAGCCGGCCTCCACCACGGGGCGCGTGCAGCCAAGCTCGGCACCCAGAGCCTCGGCAAGCTTTCGCATCAGCGGTAGGTTTTTCTTCGAGCCAATGCCGCGGCCCACCACGACCAGACGCTCGGCATCGGCAATTGAGGCCTGCTGTCCCCACTCCTCGGCGGGAATCGAGATCTCGACACGGGCCTTAACGTCATCCGCAAGCACTACCTGAGCAATCGTGCCGGAGCGGCTATAGTCAAACTCGGGCGCCTTAAAGATGCCGGGGCGCACCGTTGCCATCTGAGGACGGTGGTTGGGGCAGATAATGGTGGCCATCAGGTTGCCGCCAAACGCCGGGCGCGTCTGCTGCAGCAAGCCCGTCTCCACATCCATCGAAAGCACGGTGCAGTCGGCCGTGAGGCCCGTCTGCAGGCGCACGGCAACGCCAGGTGCCAGCTCGCGACCAAAGGCGGTCGCGCCGTACAGAATTGCCTCGGGCTTGCGCTCGGCTACCAAATCGCAGATCAGCCGGGCGTAGACCTCCGCATCGTTCTGGCACAGGCGCTCGTCGCGACAGACTAGGACCTCGTCCGCACCGGCACAAACCAGGTGTTCGAGGTCCCCGAGCGAGCCCTCGGGGCTCATGCCGACCAGTGCCACCAGACGGCGGCCGCGGGCATCGGCAAGCTCGCGCCCCTTGCCCATGAGCTCGTAGGCCACGGATGCAACGGCATCGTGCTCGTCAGTCTGCACGAAGATCCAGATGTCTCGATATGCGTCAAGGTCTGCCGCGCCGGCGGCCTCGTCGCGCTCAATCGAGATGGCGTTGACGGGGCAGGCGTCGACGCACCCACCGCACAGGATACAGCCGTCGGTTACGCGGGCACAGCGATTGGGGCGCTCACCCTCCACCACAATGCCGCCCGAGGCGCAGGCGCGAACGCAGCGACCGCAGCCGATACAGGCTTCGCTATCGATAATCAGCCCGCTCATCTATGCCATCCCCTCGATAATCTTGGCAAGTTTTACCGCCTGCTCGGACGCCGTTCCCTCGACGGCTCGCACGTTTGGTCACGGTCGGCACAAACGAGCGCACGACCTGCGTCGGTGATCCGGCAAGGCCGCAACGCGAGGGGTCGGCGTTTACGTCGGCAGCGCTGGCCACGCGCACGTCTGCATCCTCGGCCGCGCGAATACCGGCAATACTCGGCATGCGCAGCTGGCCAATCTCCTTGGCAGTCGTCATCGCACACGGCATCTCCAGGTACACCGTCTCCTCGCCGGCATCGCAGCCGTGAACGAGCGCCAGCGAGCCACACGTCGTAAATCCCGCGCTCTGCGCACAGCTCACGTCGGTCACGCAGGGGACCCCAAAGGCGCCGGCCAGCTCGGGGCCGATCTGGGCCGTATCGCCGTCCACTGCCATCTTGCCGCAGATGAGCAGGTCAAAGTCCTCATCGAGTGCCTCGATGCCGCATTTGAGGGCATAGGTGGTGGCTAGGGTATCGGCGCCCGCAAAGGCGCGATCGGTCAGCAGCAGCGCGTCGTCGGCACCGCGGGCGATGCAGTCGCGCAGCAGCGATTCGGTCGCGGGGATGCCCATCGACACCACCGTCACACGCACGTCCATGCCAAAGCCGATAAAGTCGTCCTTCAGCGCTAGCGCACATTCGAGGGCACTTGCATCGAAGGGATTAATGACCGCCTGCTTGCCATCACGCACGATAGTATTGGTCTTGGGGTCCATCTTGACCTCGGTGCTTCCGGGCACCGCCTTGACGCACACCACCATATGGAAATCACTCATCTTCACGCGCCCCCTTTCTGGACGAGTTCATCCAAGAGCTTCTCCGTAAACAGGTTGCCGCGACCCAGCTGGCCGGCAGGATCGAGCTGGAGTTTGAGGCGCGCCGACTCGACCATGGCCTCGTGGCCGTACATCGTCTCCAAGAAGCCCGCCTTGATCTTGCCGACGCCGTGTTCGGCAGAAACGGCACCGCCCATGGCCGTGACCTCGGAAGCCCACTGGGCAAAGAGCTCTCCACCACGACGGTAGTCTTGCGCATCGCGCGGAAGGATGTTCACATGCAGATGGTTGTTCCCGATGTGTCCCCAGGCAGCAGACTCAAGCCCGCTTTCGGCCAGCGTGCGGCGATAGAGGGCCACGACATCGGCAAGGCGTGCATTGGGCACCGACATATCCGATCCCAGCTTGGTAATGGTGGGGTCGGTGCGGCGACGCTCGTCAATGAGCATGTTGACGCTCTCGGGCACCGCGTGGCGGAAGAACCGCTGGCACTCGCGATCGACTTCGGTGCGGGCGACCCATGTCGCATCGTCGCGGCCGCCCGCAAACTCCAGCACCCATCCCAGGTGGTACAGCTCCTCGGTCGCCTGGGCCTCGTCATCGCAATCGAGCTCCACGTAGACACATACCTTGGCCTCTTTGTCGAGCGCCGGCAGCGAGGCAACGCTGTCGACTGCTCGCGCTGGCGACGCAGGATATCCAGGCGCCAGCATCGAAGTACTCGATGGCAGCCGCATGGGACAGGACAGGCGCACGGAATCGGTAAAGGACACCGCCTTGTCCTCGCTATCGAAAAAGCAACTCACACCCCAAACGACCGCAGGCGCCGCCTGCAGGGCAATCTCGAGCTCGGTGATAACGCCGAGCGTGCCGCACGCGCCGATAAAGAGGTCGATGGCGTCCATATCGTCCGCAACGAAATAGCCTGAGGCATTTTTTTGTCTCGGGCATGGTATAGCCGGGAAGGCATTTTTTTGTCTCGGGCATGGTATAGCCGGGAAGAT